>CANGBE010000099.1 GCA_947451875.1 Sphingomonadaceae bacterium
AAGCCGATCTATCGGCCCTCCGCCGCCTATGGACACTTCGGCCGCAAGGCTGAAGGTGACTTGTTCCCTTGGGAGCGCACCGATCTGGTCGATGCTCTCAAGGCAGCGCTGGCCTGAAGCTGATGTCGCCTGACCTGCCGACAAGTTCATGGACCGCGATGGCGCGGGGGGCAAAGTTCTGCTGCCCGCGCTGCGCTGAGGCTCCGCTTTTCCGCAAGTGGCTGAAGCCTGTTGATACTTGCACCTCGTGCGGGCAGGACTGGTCAAAGCAACAGGCGGACGATTTTCCGGCCTATGTCGCGATCCTGCTCTCCGGACATATCCTTGCGCCGATTATGATCGTGCTAGGGATTGAGACCGATCTTTCAGTCACCGCGCTGCTCGCCATCCTCATGCCTAGCGCCACAGCCATGATGCTCGGCATGTTGCAGCCCGCCAAGGGCGCGATCATCGCGCTGCAGTGGTGGTTTGGTATGCACGGCTTCAAGCGTGAACGGCGCGAGGTTCAGGCCCCGCCAGTCTAGCCCGAAACCCCGGCCTGTTTGCTGGGCAGGATCGGCGGTATCAGGGGAAAGCCTTGAAGGCCGAGCCCATCGAAGGTGCGTTTGGCAAACTTCCAGCCCTCTGGCGTGCGCACCAGCTCATCGCTGTATCGTCCCATCACCTCAAGCGCTTCGGGGCGGCCCGAGTGCTTGCCGCATTCGCGGATCAGCGAGCGGGCGGTTGCGTGGTCACCATCTAGCGTGATTATGGCCGGGGCGTTGATCTGGACGAAGTAATCTAAGGTCGCGACCATAGACGACATCGCGGCGCGAAGGGCGGCATGGCCGGTTATGGTAATCCCGCGCTTGGGCACCTCCCAGATGCCATCGGTCAAAAACGTGCCCATCACCTGATCCCAGTCGCGCAGACTGCAGCCTTCGCTGTAGAGTGAGATAATCTGCTGGATATCCAGTCGGTCCTGTAAAGCTTGCATTATGTTCAATCCTCGTCCGGCCAACGCTCCATGCGTGGCAGGCCAGCATTGAGGAAGATCACCGGAATTTTGCCGAGAATCAGCGCGCGGTGGATCCAGAAATCGGTCCAGCGGGCCCGCCAAGGTGCCGCGGGCAAACCTCTGTTTTCCAGCCAGTTGCGATAGGGAACGAAGTGATCGGGCTCGTCCTTGTGAATCACCTCGAACATTCGGGTCAGCGCCGGGTCTGACCGCACCGACGGGTTGGCGAGCAACACTTCTACCTGCCGAATCCCACGCTCTTCGGTGAGCACGATGACCTGGCACAGCTTTTCGAACAGCGCCGGGTCAGCTACGATCCGCGGGGTATCGAGCGCATCAATCTCGCAGCCAAATGCACGCAAGATGAAACGGTCGATGTGGCCGACAGACCGGTCCAGTGCCAATGGCATGCGCTGGTTGAGCTGGAACCAGCGCTTGAACATCATGTAATGCTTGCGCTCGTCTGCGCGGTGTTTTTCGATCGCCTTGATGAAGGGCAAATCGTCCGGGCAGACAGCACGCACGGCATCGAGCACACGGTCTAGCGCCGTGTAACCCCGGTGTTCGTTGTAGATATAGACCGATCCCAGAACATCGAGATAGCGGTCGCGGAAACCCCCTTGGAAGGCGCGCGCGTCGCCTGTTGCCGTTGCCATGAATTAGGCCTTGGCCAACTCCACTTCAATCGCGCCGACAAGGGCAAGATCATCGGGCGTCGTCGCAGGCGAGAAGCGGGCGGCAACCTGTCCGTTGCGCCCGATCAGGAACTTTTCAAAATTCCACAGTACTTCGGGGTCTTCGGTTGGCGTCATGCCATAGCCGCGCAGCTTTTCGCGCCATTCCTCGGCATTACCTTGCTTGGTGGGAACGGCAGAAGTCAGAGCGGCATAAAGCGGCTGCTTGCCCGGGCCCGTCACATCGGCCTTGGTGAACATCGGGAAGGAAACGCCATAGTTCACCGAGCAGAAATCGGCGATTTCCGAATTAGAGCCAGGCTCTTGTGCGCCGAAATCGTTGGCCGGGAAGCCCAGAATTTCCAGACCCTCGTCCTTGTGCTTGCGATAGAGTGCCTCAAGGCCTTCGTACTGCGGGGTCAGGCCGCATTTGGAGGCTACGTTGACGATCAGCACAACTTTGCCGGCATAGTTCGATAGGCTGTCTGGCGTGCCATCGAGACGGGTCAGCGGAATATAGGCAAGGTCGGACATCGGCTTTAATCCTTAATCGAGGTAATGCGCTGTGGTTCTTGAGCGCAACTCTTCTTTTGTGAAGCCGGGCGCGAGCTCAACGAGTCGGAAAGGGGAATTGTGGTCTTCGCGGGCGAAAACGGCAAGGTCGGTGATGATCATATCGACCACGCCCCTGCCTGTAAGCGGCAAGGTGCAGGCCGGAATGAATTTGGGCGCCCCATCCTTGGCGCAGTGTTCCATAACGACGATGATCTTCTTTACCCCGGCGACGAGGTCCATCGCGCCGCCCATGCCCTTGATCATCTTGCCCGGGATCATCCAGTTGGCGATATCGCCGTTCTCGGCCACTTCCATCGCGCCAAGCACGGTCAGGTCGATATGCCCGCCGCGGATCATGGCGAAGGACTGGGCTGAATCGAAATAGGCTGAATGCGGCAGTTCGCTGATCGTCTGCTTGCCAGCGTTAATCAGGTCTGCATCCACCTCGTCTTCGGTCGGGAATGGACCGATGCCGAGCATACCGTTTTCCGACTGGAGCGTCACGGTCATGCCTTCGGGTACGTGATTGGCAACCAGTGTTGGGATGCCGATGCCCAAGTTGACGTAAAAGCCGTCCTTAAGCTCCTTCGCAGCGCGAGCGGCAATCTGATCGCGGCTCCAGCCTTTGGTCAGGCCATCATGTTTGGTCATAGCTTGGTCAGTCCTCAGGTAATCATGGCATTGGTGGAGGTGCGATGAACCAGCCATCGCCAAACATGGCATCGGCGGGAATCTTGGTTTCAGGATCGCGCAGGTAATCGAAGGCTTCGTCAAAATCACCGCGGCGGTCGCCGGCCATGGCGATCACGCACCAGTTGTGCGCGGCGAGATTGCGGCGCGCCTGCTTGCGGTCTCCATCGCCCTTCAGCAACAACAGGCGATCGGTGCGATTAGGATCGAGCCCGGCGCGGGCAAGGGTGAAATGGATCTTCTCGGACTGCTCGACCGGCAGCGCCGAGGTCCATAGAATCGTGATACCTGCAGTTCGCAGTGCGGCCAAAGCATCGGCAAGGCCCGGCGCAGGCTTGAGCACTTCAGGATCGAAAGTTGAAAGGCCGGGATCGAGATCGATCATCACAGCCGGCGGCAGTGCACCGCATTGGGCGCGGCGGGGCTTGGTCAGCGGGTTGGCGGGATCAATCACATCGAGCGATGAATTGGCCTCAGGCGAATTGGCATGATGAATCGCATAGGCCGCAAGGCCAGTATAGCCGCTGATGCCCTTCTCCCCCGTGTCCGGGAGCACGGCCGTGATTGGCGCCTTGGCCAGCGCCTTGGTCTGCTCGCGCGGTGCGATGACAGCGGCCGGGCGCGCTTTGGTCTGCGGGGCTGTAACGGGATAGGTCATCGTAGTCGTCACCTCCGGTACGGGTGGCGGTGGAGTTTCTATCACAGTATAAAGCTTCTGCGCAGCCGGGCTGTCAAATCCGGCTGGGGCAAGGCTGGCTTTTGTGCTGCCCTCACTGGCAAACACTGGCACGCGTTCTGGCGCAGGGGGCAGTGCGATGACGGGCGCTGGCTCAGGCGTTTTCGCCAATGCCGGGGCGACTGCGGGTGTTTGCGCTGTTGTGGCGGATGTCTCCACCACTTCAACCCGATGCTTCTTGTCGACCAGCTTCTTCTTGGCTACCATGCTCGCTGCTACAACCGGAACAACCGCTGCGACACAGCCGGAAAGCGCCGGAAGCGCTCCGAGCACAGTCGCTAGCAGGATGGCCCGCCGTAGTTGCATCAGCCAACGTCCGTGGTGCGCGTTGTGCGGAATTCTATCTTCTTGTCGTAGGGCGCACCAATAATCACGCGCTGAACATAGACGCCCGGCAGGTGAATCGCTTCGGGATCAAGCGCGCCTGCGGACACAACTTCCTCAACCTCAACCACGCAGACGCGTCCGCAGGTCGCAGCGGGAACGTTGAAGTTCCGCGCGGTCTTGCGGAACACGACATTGCCAGTTTCGTCAGCCTTCCACGCCTTGACGATGGCAAGATCAGCAAAGATGCCTTGCTCCAGAATGTAATCCTGCCCGCCAAAATTCTTCACTTCCTTGCCCTCGGCCACCAGCGTGCCAACCCCGGTCTTGGTGTAAAAACCGGGAATGCCGGCACCGGCAGCGCGCATCCGTTCGGCCAGAGTGCCTTGTGGGCAGAATTCCACCTCAAGCTCGTCCGAAAGGAACTGGCGCTCAAACTCCTTGTTCTCACCCACATAGCTTGCGATCATCTTTTTCACCTGCCGGGTTCGCAGCAGTTTGCCGATGCCTTCGTTATCGATCCCGGCATTGTTGCTGGCGAAGGTCAGATCCTTCACGCCGCTGGCTACGATGGCATCGATCAGGCGTTCAGGAATGCCGCAAAGTCCGAAGCCGCCACTGGCGATCAGCATGCCGTCCTTGAGTAGGCCATCCAGCGCAGTTGCGGCATCGGGGTAGAGCTTTTTCATGTTTCCTCCAGCTGCGGGGAACCTCGCAGAGCTTCGCGCGTTCCCTAGGCGAGTGGCACGAATATGTCAGCAGGCTTTTGATCTGCATCATTGCCGATAGTGGTGTGTAGGCGCAGCCTCAAAGGTGGGTCGCGGAAGTGAGGGAGTTTGTCGATGCGCTCGATATTGGTTCATGCAGAACGCGGCCATGCCGGCAAGGCGCGGATCGAAACTGCTCTGTCGCTTGCCCGGATGATGGGTGGTCATGTTACGCTGCTGATTGATACGCCGGTCATGCGCTATACCACAATGGACGCGATGGGCGGAGCCGTTGTCGCCTCCGAAGCCTTGCAAGAAGCCATGTCGAGCGACGATGCCTTCGCCCGCTCTTGCAGCGAGCATCTGGCCAAGGAGGATGTGCCCTTTACCGTGCTACGCGCCGAGATCGAGCCGGTCGACGCGCTGGCCCGCGCTGCCCGACTGGCCGATGTGGTGATCACCGCAAGGCGCGACCCCACGTCGGCCGACCTGCCTCTCTCGCTACGCTGCCCGGTTCTGGCGGTGGATGACGGTAAAACGCTCACCTTTCCGCTGTCCCGAGTCTGTTTGGCCTGGGATGGTAGTGCTGAATCCGCCGCCGCCTTGCGCAGCGCTGCCCCGCTGCTGGCCGGATGCGAGGAAGTGACCATCATCACTATCGAGGACGCGCCCGAGGATTGGCCAGCCACTGACGCGGCAACTTATCTGTCGCGCCACGGGATTCAGGCGGAGGTGCAATCGCTCGTGCGGATTGGCTCGATCGAAGAGACGCTGGCTCGTGAGTTGCAGCTGCGCCAGTGCCAACTGCTGGTCATGGGTGCTTTTGGCCACAGCAGGATGCGCGAATTTCTTTTTGGCGGTGTGACGCGCAGCTTCTTGGAATACGAATCGGCTCCCCCCCTGTTGCTTGCCCATTAGCAGCAGTCGGCAATCCCTTCACATTCGAACTATGTTGCAATGCAAAAAATGTGGCGAAATCCGGACCGGATTGCGCAAACAGCAATGAATTTTTATGTATAAAAATGCATAAGATTCAGGTGTCTAGTTTAAAACTAGATGGTGTGTTGCAGATTATGCAACCTAGATTGCGCTTTTCGCACTTGCACAAAAAAGAGAGTAGAGGCATTCAGACGGTGCCTTTCAGGCATCCTCTCCCAAGACTTTCAAAGGCCCGGTCGGAAACGCCCGGGCCCTTTTTTGCCTCCGGCCTATGGCCCCGGAGCAATGAATTGTAATTGGCCCAGACAGTTCCTAGCTTTGCTCTCCCGGATTGAACGCCGACCGGCATTAGCGG
>CANGBE010000100.1 GCA_947451875.1 Sphingomonadaceae bacterium
ATCGTTTCGGCAGCTGATCGCATCAGCACCTGAAAAAGCTGAGGGGGCGGACCGGGAACGGTCCGCCCTTTTGGTTTATGCGGCAGGTTTGATCACAATCGCCAAGGCGATTGCTGCATAAACCGATTGCCCCGCCCTGCCCTGATGTGTTGTGGTCATCTGCGTAATGGCCCGCCAAACGCGGGTCGCTTGGATGTACCGGAAGGCCTGGCCGATGAATTTCGATGTGACCGACGAACAGGAAATGATGCGCGACATGTTTGCGCGGTTTCTGGATGAAAACAGCTCAGGCCCGCGCGTCCGCGCTGCGGCACCTTCTGGTTTCGATCCGGCGCTGTGGGCAGGTCTCGCTGAACTCGGCGCGCTGGGTCTGCGGGTAACGGAGGAAGCAGGCGGGCTTGGTCTGGGCCTGTTCGACGCTACTTTGCTGATGGAAGAGGCTGGGCGCACGCTCGTCTCCGGGCCTCTGGCAGAAGCACTTGTCGCCAATCGCCTGCTCGGCCAGTTTGGCGGCCACGCTGATTTGCTGGCTCAAGCCATGGCGGGTGAAGCCGTGGTGACTCTGGCGATGCACGATATTGCAGCGCAGCCCAAGCAGTGGGTTGCCGGTGGCCTCGTCGCCGAAGCCGTGATCGCACGGCGCGGCAGTGATGTGGTGCTGGTTTCGGTCCCGGAGTCAGCGCGCAAGGCTGAAGACAACCTTGCAGGCACACCGATTGCGGAACTGGATCTCGCCGGTCTGGATGCGACTGTGCTTGGCTCAGGCGATGCTGCGCTCGCCACTTTCGCTGCTGGCATCGAAGAGTGGAAGCTGCTGATGGCCACGGCGCTTTCCGGTCTATCGCGCGAGGCGCTGCGTATTGCTGCGGAATACGCGGGCGAGCGTAAGGCGTTCGGCGTTTTCATCGGCACCTTCCAGGCGCTTTCGCACCCGATGGCAGACCTGATCTGCGAAATCGATTCGGCCAAGTTCATCGCGTGGCAGGCGATGCGCTCTATCGCCGATGGTGACGATAAGGCAGGCGCGCAGATCTCGTTGGCCCTTTGGTATGCCGCTGGCGCAGCGGGGCGCACCGGTCGCCATGCAGTCCAGACGTTTGGCGGTATCGGTCTGACGCTCGAGCACGACATCCACCTCTACACCCTGCGCGGCAAGGCATGGCCGCTGGTTGCTGGCGATCCCGAAGATCTGCTCGCAGAGGCCGGTCGCCGCCTGTATGCAGGCGAGACTGCCAGCCTGCCGGAAGTCGGTGAGGTCCCGGTCGAATTCGATCTCGGCGAGGATGCGCGCAAGATCAAGGCCGAGATCCGCGATTTCTTCGCGAACAACGTTACCGATGAGCAGCGGGCGAAGTTCCACTTCTCGTGGGAAGGGCACAATCCCGTGATCCACAAGCAGCTGGTTCAGGCGAGGCTCGCCTATATGCAACTGCCCAAGGACGTTGGCGGCCGTGGTCTTTCGCCTTATGAGGTGACAGCTGCTCGCGATGCCTTCGAAGAAGAAGGCTGGAACAATCCGGTGGCAAACGTCGCGCAGATGGTCGCGCTGATCATCCATCGCTTCGGGACCGACGAGCTGAAGCACGACGTATTGAGCAAGGTTATGAGCGGTGATGCGGTCTGCTCGCTGGGCTATTCGGAGCCCGGCTGCGGCTCGGACGTTTTCGCTGCCCAGTGCAAGGCGACCCAGCTGGAAGACGGCTCGTGGCGGATTGACGGGACCAAGATGTGGACTTCCGGCGCCAACCTTACCGACTATGTACTGATGCTATGCCGCACCGATCCTGACCTGCCCAAGCACAAGGGCTTGACCATGTTCATCGTGCCGCTGAAGGCCGAGGGCGTGACGGTTCAGGGTGTCCATACCTTCATGGACGAGCGCACCAACATCACCTTCTATGATAACGTCCGCATCCCCGATTCCTGGCGTCTGGGCGACATCAATGGCGGCGGGCGCACTATGGCGGCGAGCCTTGAACTGGAGCACGGTGGCGGCTTCGCCAAGGTTCAGCGCGTTCTGCTGGAGGCGGCGACAGAACTGTGCCGCGAGATTCCGGCATCGGGCGGCGGCAAGTTGATCGACACGCCCAAGGCGCAGGCACGTTTGGCGCGAACCTATGCCAATGTGGTGGCATCGGAACTCATCGCCTACCGCGCCAATTGGACCCAGGTTCACGGCAAGGGCAATGGTGCCTATGGACCGATGGCCAAGGTGTTCTCGTCCGAACTGCTGGTTACCGACTCGCGCGATCTGCTTGACCTGACGGCCCCGTATTCGCTTGCCAAGCGCAATGGTCCGGCAGGGACAGTGAACCTTGAATTCCGCCATGCCTTTGGCACGACAATCTATGGCGGCTCGAGCCAGGTTCACCGTTCGATGATCGCCGAAAAGGGGCTTGGCTTGCCCCGGTCTCGGAATTGAGGGAGACAGAGGCATGACTGGCGAAGCTCCGCACCTGCTGACCGAGGAAACCGAAGATGGCGTAATCATCGCTACGCTTAACCGGCCCGACAAACTCAACGCGATCAGCCGCGAGACTATGGATCTGTTGACCGATGCAGTGATCCACTTTCGCGATACCGATGCGCTGAAGGTTATGCTGATCCGCTCCACCGGGCGCTATTTCTGCTCGGGCGCTGATCTGACCGGTGGCAACCAGAAGCGAATTTCGCCAACCCAGCACACCGCCAAGGGTATCCGCGAAAACCACCGCCTGAACCTCAACAACATGCAGCAGTTGTGGGACGAGATGGAGCACATCGAAAAGCCATTCGTTGTCGCGCATCACGGCATGTGCGTTGGCGGCGGACTTGAGCTTTCGCTTTCCTGCGATTTCCGGCTCGCTTCCAAGAGTGCGGGCTATGCCTTTCCGGAAGGGCTGTTTGGCGTGTTGCCCGCTTCCAACGGCGTTTCCCGGCTCACCCGCCTGTGCGGCCCGCACTGGGCGCGCTGGTTAATCATGGCCAACAAGCCTGCGTCAGCTGACATGGCCTTCACCATGGGCTTGGTGCATCAGGTCTTCCCGGACGAGACCTTTGAGGACGAGGTGATGGATTTCTGCCGTCACCTTGCCAAACAGAACCCCGAGCAGATGGGCGCTGCCAAAATCGCCATTGAACTGTGCGCTGAACTCAGCCCGGAAATGGGACGCCATGTTGAGCGGATGGCCAATTCGGCGCTGATGCAGAACCCGGACTATATGGAGCGGGTCAATAAATACATGAGCAAATTCAAGGCCTGATCAGGCTGCAGAAGCCTGCCGGCAATCGCGCACTGCCAGATACATGAGGCGGCTCAGGGGCTCGACCACATTGGTATTGCGCGGACCGAGTTCAGGTTCGAACAATGCGGGACTGACATGATCGGTCGCGACCGTGACCGCACGTTCGATTCCGGTCATCAGGACCGAGGCCATGTCGCCGCCCACTTGATCCGAGTGCGTGCCGGGGGCTGCAAGCTGCTTGCGGAACAGGGCGATCACCGGTTGCGCCGAGCGGACGCGGGCCAGCATCAGCTTCTGGTCGTACTGATCGGCCATGCTGTTGCGTAGGTGAAGCAGGCGTGAATGCTTTTCCCAGAATTCGAAGTAGGATTGCACGAACGCCCGGCAGGAGCCTTCAAGCTGATCATCGGGCCAATAGTTGGTGATCAGGTTGAAGTATCCGCCCGGCTCGCCCGCCTCATGCATGACGGGATCCAGCACGGCTATCAGCAACTCGGACAGGTCGCTGAAATAGACATAAAGCGAAGTCATACCGAGCCCGGCCTTGCGGGCCACAGCGCTCAACGAGATTGGCGTATCCGAGCTTTCGTTGATCAGTTCGACTGTGGCGGCAAGGATGCGCTCTCGCGTGACGCGACCCTTGCGGCCCAGCTTTTGGCCGTTGAGGTTGTGACTGACAGCATCACGGTCAGCCTTTGGCTGCCGCTTGGCCAGAACGGGACTATCCGCTTCTATCCGGCTCACTGCTGTCACGACCTCTACTACGCCCCCTTTTGGCTCAATTGCGCGGCCCCCTAGCCTTATCAGCCGGCAATCGCAATGAGCTTGGGTTCAAGATATTCCTCGATTCCTTCCACGCCCCATTCACGGCCGACGCCGCTGGCCTTGCATCCGCCGAAAGGCAGGTCGCCCGCGATACACATGCCGTTGTTCACCGAGAAGGTGCCGGTGCGGATGCGACGGCCAATCGCTACGCCGCGCTCGATGTCAGCGGTGCAGACGCCGCCTGAAAGGCCATATGGGCTGTCATTGGCAATACGGATGGCATCCTCATCGTCATCGAACGGAATGACTACCACTACTGGGCCAAAGATCTCTTCCTGAGCAATGCGCATGTCGTTGGTTACGTCGACAAAGCAGGTCGGCTCGATCAGATAGCCCGGCCCCTTGTCTGGGCGGGCATTGCCGCCAGCCAGCAGCGTTGCTTCCTGCTTGCCAACTTCGATCAGACCCAGCACCCGGTCATACTGTTTGCGATTGACCACGGGCCCCATGGTGTGGGCTGGATTTTCTTGTTCGCCCCAACTGTCGGCATAGGCGTCATAGGTAGCCTTAAGGATCGCTTTCGCTTCCTCATATCGGCTGCGATGAACGAGCAGGCGCGATTGAACCGCGCAGCCCTGTCCGGCGTGGTTGACTAGCATGCCCATCGCCACGTTGCGGGCAAAGTTGGGATCATCTTCCAGCACAATACGGGCAGATTTTCCTCCAAGCTCAAGGAATACGCGCTTCAGCGTCGGTGCGCCCTGCGCCATAATGCGGCGGCCGACACCGGTTGAACCGGTGAACGAAATCAAGTCTACGCGTGGATCTGTGACAAGCATTTCTCCTGCCAGAGCCGGATCGGCACCGAACACCACGTTCATCACGCCCTTGGGTATACCTGCCTCATTGGCCAGTTCGCCAAAGATCGCACCCATGCTTGGCGTATCTGGAGCGGGTTTGAGGATGACGGTGCAGCCGGCGAGCAGTGCAGCCACGACTTTACCGACGTTGACGTAGAGCGGCGCATTCCAAGGCGTGATAGCGCCGACAACGCCGATCGGCTCATTGTAGGCTGTGCGCGTGTTCTTGAAGCCCCAAGTTTCGCGAACGCCATAGTCCTTGGTCCATTCAACCCGCGGGAAAACGTCGAGATAATCCTGCCAGCCCTGTAGCGCCATGGCGACCTGCTCACGATTGACTGAACCGCGCGCGCAACCGCCTTCGATTACCGCAATATCGGCAAGTCTGTTAAAGTTCGCCTTGAACAGATCGAGATATTTCGAGACGATCTCAAAGCGCTTTTGCCGCATTGAATCGTGCGACCAAGCGGTCTTGTCGAATGCGGAGCGGGCGGCGGCAATGGCTGCATCAACATCTTCCGGACCAGCATCGGCTGCCTTGTTGCAGGGCGCATCGGTCCAAGGGCTGATAACGTCGAAGGTCTTGCCGCTGGCAGCGCCGCGCAGTTCGCCGTTGATGAAGAGCTTTGCTTCGGTAAGCCTGGTCATTGAGAGTATCCTGTTGGAATAAAGATTGTCTATTGCGCAGCTGGGAGTGACCCCATCCAGATCATCGGCATGTGGAGATCACGTGGCAGGTCGAGAAGTGCCCGGAAACCGTCGGTAACCGAATTGTAATGAGAGATGCCGCGTTCGCGCATGTTCAGTCCAACCTTGGCATTTTCCATGTGGAACTGCATCGCAACCTCTTGCGGCCAAGACGTTCCGGTCTTAGTTTCATCCATCATCTGCCCGCAGCGCGCGATAGTTACGCGGATGCCTTCGGGCTGGAGTTCGCGCATCCACATCTCTGATATGAACTCAATGGCGGTCTTGGTGCCGGCATACATCCACAGCATCGGCATCTTCAGTTGAACTGATTCACTGGTAACATTGATGATGTGTCCGCCGTCACGCAGCAGCGGCAATGCGGCATGGGCAACATAAATTGGCCCACACAGGTTGATATCGGCTAGGTTC
>CANGBE010000101.1 GCA_947451875.1 Sphingomonadaceae bacterium
GCATGGCCATGCGCCGCGCCATCGAAAGCGGCGTGGGCTGGTTGCGCGCCACCGCCTTGGCCGACAAGGCATGGAAGAAGGTCGAGGGCGAAAAGGCCAAGCACCTGATCACCAGCCCCGGCGCCGATCCGCTGTGGCCGCGCTATATCGATATCAAGACCGGGCAGGCGCTGTTCGGTGATCGCGACCGGTCGATCCACGATGTGGTGACCGACCTCTCGCCCGAGCGGCAGAATGGTTATGCCTGGTATGTCACCACACCGGGCAAGGCGCTGAAGGCCTTTGAGAAGTGGAAGTTCGGCAAGAGCAAATAGTTGTAACGCCGAGTAAAACTGCTCTTGCGGGGGCGGGCGGCTTGTGAAACCTTCGGCGCTTCAGAGGAGGGCCTTATGACGCAAGCATTCCCGTTGCAGCCGCGACGTGCATTCCTGGCAGCTGTTATCGCCGCCGCACTCTATGTGCCGGTCAGCGCTCGGGCGCAGATCCTTTCGGGCACGGGACTGGGTTCTAGCCTGACCGGCCTGCTGGGCAAGGCCAGCGATTCCTCGCTCGACAAGCTGTCGCAGCCCGGGGCCTTCTATAACGATCCCGCCGTGCGGATCATGTTGCCGCTGATCGGCGGCACCAGCGGTTTGGGCGGTACACTGGGCAAGCTGCTTGGCGGGGCCGACAAGCTGGGGTTGACCGATGGGATCACGCGAAAGCTCAACGATGCCGCAGGGTTCGCTTCACAACAGGCCAAACCGGTATTCCGCGCGGCGATCGACAAGCTGACGCTGGCCGATGTTCCCGGCATCGTCACCCAGAACAACGGCGCGACGCAGTATCTCCGGCAAAGCTCGGGCGATGTGCTACGCGGCAAGTTCCGCCCGCTGATCGACAGTGCGCTGACCAAGGTCGGCGCGTTCAAGGCCATCGACAGTCTGGCCAAGAAAAGCCCGCTGCTCGGCCTCACCGGCGTGACCCGCGACAAGTTGGGCAATTCGGTGACCGATCAGGCGCTGAACGGCATCTTCAGCTATATCGGCGCCGAAGAAGGCCGCCTGCGCGCCGATCCGCTGGGCAAGGCGGGCGGGCTGCTTAAGGGCATTCTGGGTAACTGACAGGCACGGCCCATCGCCCGCTGGCGAATGCGGGTGGGCGCCGGAAGTAGAAAGCAAGCGGACGGGGTGGTCGGCGCTTGGGGCCTGAACAGGACAGGCTTGTTGTGCATGACTTCACTGCGAACGGCGGACGAATTTCATGACCTTGTCTCGTCTGCTCGGCCCTGTGGTGTGAGGCGATAGCGGGGCGGGCTCGCTCCCCTGCCGCTGACCTCCGGGGCATACCCCGGGTTTTCGGGCTGGAGATCGCCAGCCGCTCCTCACATCGCTGAATCGCGGACGCCTCCACTGGGGGATGCGCCGACCACGAAGCTGGGGCTCAAAGGGCTATGCGCAATGGCCCCCGCACCCGTCGCTGCACCAGTAACCTGTTTTCAGATTGGCTGATGGCTGGCGTATATAACCTATATGGTTAGAGATGTCAATATCTAACTGGTAATAAAGGTTCGCTACGTCCCCAAAGATCGCTTAACGAACCCTACTTCTTCACCCGCTCAATCTCAGCATAGCGCCAGACCACCTTGGTTTCGCTGCCCGGTGCCAGCACCATCTGCCACAGCTTTTTACCCGGCTTGGTTACCAGCCTGGCCGGCAAGCCCTTGTAGATCAGGCCATCTCCCGTGAGGAATTCGAACTCGACATTCACCGCAAAGGGATTGGCATTGCGCAGGGTAGTGGTCACGGTTGTCCATTTGCGTGCCTTATCCTGTTCGGTATCGCGGCTCATGGTGACGCTGGTGGGATTGCCGAAGACCATCTCCACTTCCTCGTCCACCGCCTTGTCGCGCATGGTGGACTCGCCGATCAGCTGCGTGCCCCAGGGGCTGTCCTGATAGAGCACCGCCTTTCCGGCAGGCAGCGGATTGCCGAGGCCATCGACTTTGCGGTTGCGGAAGCGGAACAGCATTTGCGGTTCATCCGGCTCGCCCGAAACCTTCGAGCGATAGACCAGCGTGCCACTCACCTTTTCGGCATTGAGGAAAGCCACCTGCTTCTGCGAGCGGGCGGCGACGGTGACGGGGATGGGAATGCGGTAGAGCTTCAGGTCCCCCAGCGCTTCTGACACAGCGGTGATGGCGACGGGTGCAGACATCACGGACTTCGCCCGCATTTGCCCGGTCACGACTATATCCGCAGCTTCCATCATCATTGCCATCGGCGGCGGTGGTGCGGGTGGAGGCGGTGGAGGAGGAATGCCAACGGGCAGATCGCTGGTCGTGGTTCCGGCGGGCCAGCAGCTATCCCACTTGTTGAGGTTCGCCGCCTCTTCGCGAGCCTGCCGTCCGGTATCATCGCGCGTATCGTCAGAGCGGTTGATCCGCCCCGCCACCGCGCTTGTGGTGGCATCGACAAAGCTGGTTTCATCGCCGCTCGCCATGGTCAGCCACGAGAGCAGGCTCATCGACTTGCCGTCATCGGCCAGCTTGGCGACATAGGTCGCGTCCCAGTCAAAGCCGGTGGCGATATAGGCCAGCGTTATAGTCACCCGCCCGCCCGGCTGATCCTTGGTGGTCATCGAGAGCACCGGCTTGGCGGACAGGCCCGCGGGAGTGCCGGGATAGATCAGCGTCTGGTTGAGCCCGCTGCAATAAACCGCCTCCACCCCGCGCGGGGTCGTCAGCACCAGCCGGTTGGCGGCAGAACGCACAGTGGCGCGCTCCTCGGTGACTTTGCCGGTGGCGGGATCGGTGCGCTTGAGGATCACCGATTGGCCGGTGAAGCCATCGACCAGCCCCTTCTGGCTGAGCAACGCGGCATCGCGGTTGCGCTCGCGAGGGTTCGTGCCAAACAGGATCGCCGATTGCGGCACGATGCCGCCCGCCACACCTTCAAAACGCACGGTGACCACGCCGGGGGGCAAGTCGATGGTGCGTGTCTCGGCGATCAGCGCGAAGGACGATGGATCGCTGCGATCAATCTCGCCCTCGCCGCGCTGGGGGTCGCGGTAGAGCGTCACCGCGACCTTGTCCGGCGCAGCGGAGGTGATGACCGGCGCATCGGCAAAGGCCGGGGCGGCTATGGCCGCAAGGGTAATGGCGAGAAGCCGCCGCACGGTCTTGCGCTTACCAGGGGGTAAGGAAGGTGACGGTGAGCTCGGTCTTGCCATTGGCAGGCACCGGAACCTCCCAATGCCGTGTGTCGACATCGTCTTGGCTGCCGGGGATCGATTCCGCCGGAATGCGTAGATCACGCCACCACCACCACTGGCCGAGGCCGGACTGGACCACGTCCACCGTCACGGGCACATCGCGGGCATTGGTGACGACATAGCGCATCTGCGTGCGGTAATATTGCTTGGGCCGCTCATAGGTGGCCTCTTTCACGGTGCCGTCAGGATAGGTCACTTTCCAGCGGCCGAATTTCTCCCACTCGTCACTGGTGATCACCTCGCGCTTGTCGATCACCGGCTGCACCTTCACATCGAAGGCATCACCGGTGCGGATGGCGAGGCTGGAGCCGCCGGGGGTGTGGGGGATCTGGCTTTCGCCGATGAACTGCGCCTGCCCTTTGGTATCGCGCATATAGACGCGCACGGTGCCCGCTGGCAGCGCCGCGCCGATGCCGCCTGAACGCGCGCTGGAGAACTTGATGATCGAGGCTGCGCTCTGGGCCTCGCTGGCATTGTTCAGCCAGTAATTGCGGAATTCATAGCCCTTGCGCGCCGGGACGCCCTCGGCATTGAGGAATGAGACCTGCTTGGTCTGGGCATTGGCAATCGTCGTGCGGCCATCGATCGGGTAGACGTGGAAATCGCCCATCTGCGCGCCGCCGCTTTCGGTGCCGGGCTGGTTGCCGCGCGGGCGAACCATGCCGCCATTGTAGCGCGGGTCATAGGGCTGTTGCACTTGCCCTACTTCGCCTGCGACCATCAGCACTTTGGCATTGGTGAAGGTGGTGCCGGTGTTATTGCTCAGTGTGATCCAGCCCTGCATGTCGAGCTTGCCGGCTTTCTCGTCGAACAGCGTTACATAGTCCGATTTCCAGCCCAGTCCGGGGGTGAGGTAGGACAGCGCCAAGGGCCGCGTTCCGGCGCGGCTGGCGTCGACCGTTACCGACAGCGTCGGGCGGGCGCGAAGGCCCGGCGGGATGGCATCGAAGATCACGCGGACGGGCAGGCCGTCATCGCGCAGCACCTCGATCCGGTCACCGATCTTGAGCACCACGCCGCCATTCGCCGCCATAACCAGCGCCCGCTCGCGCGTTTCCGCCCCGGTCGCCGGGTTGGTGCGCAGCAGGGTGACGGTCTGGCCCACTGCTTTTTCCATCAGCGCCGAAGGGGTGAGCAGATCGTAGTCAAAGTTCTGTTCGACAATGCCAAAGCCATCGCCCGACAGGGTTACTGTCTCGGGGCGGATCTGGGCCGATACGTCGGGGAATTCCTGACGGCTGCGACCGTTTGGCAAGGTAACCTGCCGCTCATCGTGCACCAGCGCGAGGTTGTTGTTGTAGATGGTGATCGCAAGGTCACCCTGAGCTGATTGGGGCGCCGATCCGGCGTTTTGCGCGGGGGCAGAGGCCGGAATGACGGCAAGCCCGGCAAGAAGTCCCAGCTTTATTAGGCGCATAACGATCCCCTTCCCAATTCCCGAAACAAGAATGACGCAAGATCAACGGGTTGACCAGCCTCAATGCATCTTTCGAAATTCACTGGCATAGACCCCTTGTGTTGCCACAAAGCCACACTATCTGATGTGTAACAGGAGGGTAATACACTCATATGAACCTCGAAAAATTCACAGACCGCGCCAAGGGCTTTCTTCAGGCCGCCCAGACTGTCGCCATCCGCGTTAATCATCAGCGCATTTCGCCTGAACACCTGCTGAAGGCTTTGCTGGATGACAGCGAAGGCATGTGCGCCGGGCTGATCCAGCGCGCGGGCGGCAATCCGCAGATCGCGGTGGCCGAGCTCGACAAGGCGCTGGGCAAGATCGCTGCGGTTTCCGGTTCGGGCGCGCAGCAAACGCCGGGAATGGACAATGATGTTGTCCGAATTCTCGATTCTGCCGAGCAGCTCGCCACCAAGTCTGGCGATGCCTACGTTACCGTTGAGCGGCTTTTACTGGCCCTGACGCTGGCGACAACGACGGCTGCTGGACAGGCGCTGAAAGCGGCCAATCTCACCCCGCAAGGGCTCGAAGCCGCCATCACCGCCCTGCGCGGCGGCAAGAAAGCCAATACGGCATCGTCCGAGGAAACCTATCAGGCGATGGAAAAATATGCCCGCGACCTCACCCAGGCTGCGCGCGACGGCAAGCTGGATCCGGTGATCGGCCGTGACGAGGAAATCCGCCGCACCATCCAGATCCTTGCCCGCCGCACCAAGAACAACCCGGTGCTGATTGGCGAACCCGGCGTCGGCAAGACGGCGATCGCCGAAGGTCTCGCGCTGCGCATCGCCAATGGCGACGTGCCTGACAGCCTGAAGGACCGCCGCCTGATGTCGCTCGACATGGGGTCGCTGATCGCCGGTGCCAAATATCGCGGCGAATTCGAGGAGCGGCTGAAGTCGGTCCTCGACGAAGTGAAAGGCGCCGAGGGTGAGATTATCCTGTTCATCGACGAGATGCACACCCTGATCGGCGCTGGCGCTTCCGAAGGGTCAATGGACGCGGGCAACCTGCTCAAGCCTGCGCTGGCACGCGGCGAGCTGCACTGCATCGGCGCGACGACGCTCGATGAATATCAGAAGTACGTCGAAAAGGACGCGGCGCTGCAGCGCCGTTTTCAGCCGGTCTTCGTTGGCGAGCCGACGGTTGAGGACTCGATCTCGATCCTGCGCGGGTTGAAAGACCGGTATGAACTGCACCACGGTGTGCGGATCACCGATGGCGCTATCGTGGCCGCAGCAACGC
>CANGBE010000102.1 GCA_947451875.1 Sphingomonadaceae bacterium
AAACTCCTCCGCGCCAAAGGCCTTGCTCTGGCGGCGACCTATACTGGCTGCCAATCATTAAAGGCGATGCGTTGTGTCGAAGATCCGGACACGATCATGTTTCTGGCGGAATGGGATTCAATCGAAGCCCATGCAGCATCACGCCATGAAGCGGCGCATGTCCAATTCCGCGAACTGTTGCTGCCCTATGCTGCTGGCGCGCGTGAGACGGTGCATTTCGCCAAGATCTGAAACCTCCCCCCCCCCAAAGAAAAGGGCCGCCGGTTTCCCGCCGGCCTCAACTTTTCTTGGGAGGCAAACTGGTAAATCAGCGTCCGCCGAAAGCCATCCGCAGACTGATGCCAACTTCGCGCGGTGCCGTTGTTGCGCCCTTTGGCAGGTAGATTGGCGTGTTGGTTGAAATAGCGCCGACCGGGGTCATGCCGGTGAGGCCGCCGCCGATGTTGACCGGGAAGTAGAGATCAAGCGCAGAGGCGCTGGTCAGGAATGTTTCCGGCTCACCTTTCTGGCGGAAATAGCCGACGACGTAATCGAACGTGCCGCCAATCCGGTCAGCATTTTGCAGCCGTATTTCGTGTGTGGAGCCCGAGTTGTTCGAGAGGGTGTTCTGCTGGAGCGTTGCTGCAGGCAGAGCTCCGGTTGGATCCTGATTGGTAATCGGGTTGAACGTAAAGTTGAGTGACGAACCCAGATAGATCAGGCGCTGTCCGGCAAAATCAGCTTCGGCATTCCAGGCATAGTACTTAAAATTCTGGGCAACAGTGCGCGGCGTGAATTCAACTGACTTGCGGTCAGCCAGTCCAAGCGTTCCATAGCTCCCGGCTTTGGTTGCAGGCGGCGAGAGAAAAATGGTTGTGCTTGGATTGACGCTGATCGTGCCGATGCTCGCAGGAGTGCTGTAGCCCATAGCCTGTAACCTCGGAAAAGTGAGACTTCACGCCCTCCAGGCGGTCTCACTTTTCCGAGGTTACAGGCTATCGTGCGAGCCGAAGGCTGAAGCCAGTATCCGACTGAAGTCGGAGGGGTTACTCCCCGAGTGGGACTCTAAATTGCTTGGGCGATCTATTGACCGGAGCCCAAGCAAGATCTGAATTATGCAAGGTCAAGTGGTGCATCGCTGACAGAAAAGCCGAAGGCCCATGATGCGCTGGTTGCGCCCACCGATGTGGTATCTCGCGCACAAAAAACGGGGCACCGCCAGTGGCGATGCCCCGTATTTTAAACCAGAGTTTCTGAGTAATTAGAACTTCTCGGTGAAGCCCAGCTTAATCACGCGACCCAGTGTCCAGCCGTTAAAGGCATTTGCATTGGTGTTCAGCCGCAAGACTGACTGTGGTGACACATTGAACACGTTGTCGATGTTCAGGCGCACGGCAGTTCCCTTAAGGAACCCACCTGACTTTGCGAAGTCGTAGCCGACGTTCAAGTTAGTGACGATGAACGGGTTTACGTCCTGTTCAAGGCTCAAGTTATTGAGGTTGTTGTCATGATACTTACCCGAGTAGTTGACGGTGACCTTGGCAGAGTATCCGCCCTCGGTCCGCAGTCCAAGGCCCGCTGCTAGGTTCAGGCGCGGCTGACCGTGAGCAAGTTCATTGGTGATCGCGCCACCGCCAGTGATCCTAGCCCGTGTTGAATAGGTAGCGCTGTTGGTGATCGATACATGGCCGAAAGTCGTGTCGGTCTCGTAGTTCAAATGCATATCCAAGCCTTCAACCTTGGCGGCGTTCAGGTTAGACGTACGGGTATCAACCAAGATTGCGACACCTGCCGCACCACCAACTTGGGCGGTGATCGCAGCGCCGTTTGCAAGCTGGCCCATGATTTGGGTAAAGAGTGCGTTATTATTGGCCGTAAGTTCGTTGTTATAGATATAGAGGCTTGGGTTGGTGTTGTAGGTATTCGAGTTCGCAGGGTTCAGGTTGCCGATCGCGTTCTTGAGGTCGATCGAATAGAATTCCACCCCGAAGTTGAGACCTGTGAACGGTGTGGCATCAAAGCCAAGCGCCCAGCTCTTCGACGTCTGCGGCTTCACGCCAGCTGGTGAGCCACCGGTCAAAACGATGAAGTAAGTGCCGCTAAGGTTGTCAGTTTTACCCACTGCAATAGTAGGCCGGGTGGTGACGTAATTTTGCCCTGCGCGTCCTAGGCCGATGCCCAGATTATCGTAAGGGGTAGGGGCATTGTAAGAAGTGCCCCAGTGACCATAGACCTTCAGCCATGACGTTGGCTTCAGCGTCAACCCGATGTTCGGATTAGTGGTGTCGCCAAAATCGCTATACTTATCGTAGCGGATCGAGCCCGCCAGTTCAGCAAATGAGGTGACCGGCAGGTGAAGCTCTCCGAAGACAGACTTAACATTGCGCGAGACGCTGGCGTAAGGCAAACCTCCCAATACGCCTTGCTTACCCGTGTAGATGCGGGTTGCATCCTTGTTGAAGTCATATTCAACGCCCGCAGCCACCTTGGCGTCACCGCCTGGCAACGCGAAGAGCGAGCCATCGGCAACTGATTTGAACATCAGCAATTCGTGAGTTGTATCCTGTGCCGTTTCCCAGTTGGTAATGTCAGCGACAACCGCAGAGGTGGCGGCAGCGATATTGGTGGGAACAATCTGACCGGCGGTGACATAGGTATCAATCGCGGCGGTATTGAGGCCCACGAAGTGGGTTGCATTGTTCGAACGGCCATAATGCATGGATGTGCGCAGGGACCAGCTGCTGCTCAGCTTAACCGTCAGCTCCGGCGTCACGCCCCATGTTTCAATGGCGATCTTGTTCGGCGTGTTATGGTAAGACGAATTGGGGCCGAGCGCGAAGCCAATGCCCTGCGGGAAATCATAGGTCTGACCTGCTGCTGTTCCCGGCGTAGATGGCGCACTAGGTGTTGTTGCTTTTGATGTGTAACCCAGGTCATATTGTGACACACCCAATTCACGCTTCATCCAATAGCTGGTAATGCGAAGGTCGACCGTGTCTGAGAATGAATTAGAAACCGAGGCGAACACATTTGTGCGCTTCAGAGACGGCAAATAGGAGGCATCCAAGACCGTATCGCAGCCTGTGCCAAGAGCAACGGGACCGGCACCGGCCAGAGGATTGTTTGTCCATACGTTATACGACGGGATCCACGCATACCGCATCGCCGTAACCTGCGGAGTATTGCAGGTCGTTGACGTGAGCTTTACTACGCCGGCGGCAGAGTAAACCTTTCCGTTAGCCCAGGCGGTCTGCTTGTTGAGGATTTCGTTGCGGTCAGCGTGGCTGACTGAGACATAGGCGTTGCCTGTTGACCAGCTCTTACCCGCGGTAACCGAGCCGTCCCACTGGTGGAAGCCCTTGATGCGATCGCCAAAACCAAAGTTACCATCAATCTTGACGCCATCAAAGGTCTTCATGGTGCGGAAGTTCATCACGCCAGCCACAGCATCCGCGCCATAGAGCGAGGATCCGCCGTCGGTCACGATGTCAAGGCCCGTCAAAATGGCCGCAGGGATAATGTCAGGGTCAACCGACGAAGAATTCGAGCCAACCGGGGTCATGCGCAGGCCATCGAGCATGATCAGCGTCAAAGCGCCGGAGGTTGCGTTGGTCGAGGGGAAGCCGCGCAGGTTGGGACGAACAATCGTCGACACTGCGGTCAAGCCACGGGGGTTGCCTTCCGGACTAGCGTTGAAGTTGCCGAGCTGTGGAATTGAAGACAACAGTGCGTTTGTCGAAATCGCGGCGACTTCAGCGATTGCCTTGGCATCCCTAGTCAGCGTCTGCGAGCCGGTGGCCTGCGTGCCGCGGATCAGGGTGCCGGTAACCACGATCTGCGCGTCGCCATCCTTGTTTGTAGCATCTGCAGCAGCAGCGGCTGCTGTTTCGGCTGCATAGACTGGCGTGGTGAGCGAGATAAGGCTGACGCTTGCCAGCGCAAGCTTCGTAGAAATTCGCATATGTATCCTCCCAGAGGGCCATTTTGCCCTGAGCAAGTGTCGGGATCATCCTATCACTGCGCGACGTCCATACAACATCGTCCCGCAGGACAAAGGGGGCGCTGCTGAACTGTTGCTCAGTGTTGCAAAAGAGTGACAGGTGTCATTTTGCAAAATATATACAAAAAACTTGAAATTGCGGAAATCCGAAACAATTTTGCCGGAAAAATGGAAAAATGTAGGCAATCTGTGCAAATTTAGCTGCTGCGGCAGGTGTTGCGAATCGGCATCGCTGCGGCGATTGCTGTTCAACTGGTCAAACCAGACCCAACTTTGCAAGTTCTCCGGCCAGTTTTGCCGGGATCGCTTCACCCGCGACCTCGCCGTCACCAAGGTCAACTGGCGCATCAGCGTCGTCCAGGTAGCGCCAGCCCTGATGCGCGCGCTTGGGGCGCGGGTGGACGTCGATCAGTCGGGTGGAGATGACGATGTGCGTTTTGCCGCCCTCCGCCTCTTCAAAGCGCACGATCGGGCTGCGCATCACCAACTGGTGTTTGTAGATCCAGAATAGCGATCCGCCCGACACTATCTCCGTGTGGCGCTTGGGCAGATAGCGGGTGGTCAGAAGGGCCTCATCCCCCCGCGTCGTGAACCAGCCGCGCATATCTTCCAGCGATTGGGCGCCATAGGCAACTTTGGTCAGATGCAATGGCATGGCATTAATGCCCGACGCCTGCCAACTGGGCGAGGCCAAGGAAGCTGAGGAAGCCCATGCAATCGGTGCACATGGTCACGAACACCGCCGATGAAGTGGCTGGATCGATCTTCATCCGGTCCAAAGTAACCGGTACAAACACGCCTGCTAGGCCTGCAACCATGTTGTTGATCAGAATTGCCGTGCCGAACACCAGCGCCAGAGGCACCGAATGCCAGATCAGATAGGCGCCCACGCCGATCAGCAGCCCCAGCGAGACGCCATTGGCCGCGGCGATGCGGAATTCGCGATAGATGATGCGCAGGGTATTGGCGCTGGTCAGCTGGTTGGTAGCGATGGCGCGCACTACCACGGCGAGTGTCTGGGTTCCGGCATTGCCGCCCATGCCGGTAACGATACCCATCAGCGTTGCCAGAACTGCGTAGCGGGCAATCTCGGCATCGAACAGGCTGACCACCGTTGCGGCAAGCATGGCCGTCGGCAGGTTGACCAGCAGCCACAGCACGCGAGTGCGGAAGGTCAGGTGCAGCGGCTCGTTAATGTCGCCGTCGCCCGCGCCTGAGAGCAGCAGCACGTCTTCGCCGGCCTCTTCCTGAATGATATGAACCACGTCATCGACGGTAATCTGGCCAACCAGCCGCCCGGATTCATCCACCACCGCCGCCGAAATCAGCGCGTATTTCTGAAAGCGGAGCGCGACCTCTTCCTGATCCATCTCGACCGGGATCAGCGTCTGGTCGCGCTTCATCACATCGGCGAGCGCGATGTTGCGCGGGGTGCGCAGGATCCAGCTTAGCGCGCAGGTGCCGAGCGGATGGTGCCGGGCATCGACGATGAACACTTCCCAGAATTCGGTCGCCAGAGAGTGATTTTCGCGCAGGTAATCGATCAGATCGCCCACGCTCATATGTTCGGGCACCGCGATGAAATCGCGGCTCATCAAGCGGCCGGCGGACTCTTCGGGGAACGACAGCGCGGTTTCGATTGCCGCGCGGTCTTCAGGCTCCATCTCGGCGAGGACGGCCTTCTGGTCCTCCTCGTCGAGATCCTCGATCATGGCGACGGCGTCGTCGGTATCGAGCTGTTCGGCGATATCAGCGACGATATCGGCGGGCAGCGCCTCGATCATTAGCTCGCGGACGTGATCGTTAAGCTCGGCGAAAACCTCCGGGCCCATCAGATCGGTGATGGCCCGGGCGAATGCGGGGCGCTCGTCTCCCGGCAACAGCTCGAACAGATCG
>CANGBE010000103.1 GCA_947451875.1 Sphingomonadaceae bacterium
GGTGAACCTGGGCTGCGCCACCGGCCACCCCAGCTTCGTCATGTCCGCCAGCTTCACCAACCAGACGCTGGCGCAGATCGAACTGTTCACCAACCCGGCGCAGTACAAGAACGAAGTCTATGTCCTGCCCAAGCACCTCGACGAAAAGGTCGCGGCGCTGCATCTCGAAAAGCTGGGCGTCAAGCTGACAACGCTGAGCCAGAAACAGGCCGACTATATCGGCGTGCCGCAGGCTGGCCCGTTCAAGCCGGATCATTACCGCTATTGATTGCATACGGGCGGGCATTCTTCTTGCCCGCCCGCCCTGCGCCGCGCTAATCCGGTGGGCGAAGGAGAGTTCTCTTGGCCACCAATCATCCCGTCCCCGCCGAATGGGCGGCGCGCGCCTATGTCGATGCTGCCGGCTATGCTGCAAAGTATCGCGCCTCTATCGAAGAGCCGGAAGCGTTCTGGCGCGAAGAGACGGCGCGGCTCGACTGGATCAAGCCTTGGACCCAGCTTTCCAAGTGTTCCTACAACGAAGCTGATTTCGGCATCGAATGGTTTGCCGATGGCACGCTGAACGTCAGCGCCAACTGCCTTGACCGCCATTTGGAAAAGAACGGTGACACTGTTGCGATCATCTGGGAGGGCGATGACGCCGCCCAGCAGCGCAAGATCACCTACCGCGAACTCCACGGCGAAGTCTGCCGCATGGCCAATGTGCTGAAGGGCATGGGCGCGCAGCGGGGCGACCGGATCACCATCTACATGCCGATGATCCCCGAAGCGGCGATGGCCATGCTCGCCTGTGCACGCATCGGCGCGATCCATTCGATTGTGTTCGGCGGGTTCTCTCCTGAGGCTTTGGCAGGCCGCATTTCGGACTGCGATTCCAAACTCATCATCACCGCCGACGGCGGCTGGCGCGGCGGCAAGCTGGTGCCGCTGAAGGCGAATGTCGATGCCGCTCTGGCCGAGTGCGCCTGGGTCGAAAACGTCCTCGTCGTGCGTCACACCGGCAGCGAGATCGCCATGCAGGCGGGCCGCGATCGCTATTGGGATGAACTGCGCGCCGATGCATCCACCGACTGCCCGGCGGAGGAAATGGGCGCAGAAGATCCGCTGTTCATCCTCTACACCTCCGGCTCCACCGGCAAGCCCAAGGGCGTGCTGCACACCAGCGGTGGCTACCTCACTTGGGCGGCGATGACGCATCACTACGTCTTCGATTACCGCCCCGGAGACGTGTACTGGTGCGCCGCCGATATCGGCTGGGTGACCGGACATTCCTATGTCGTCTACGGCCCGCTGACCAACGGCGCGACTGTGGTGATGTTCGAAGGTGTGCCCAACTACCCCACCCACAGCCGCTTCTGGGAGATTGTCGACCGCCATCAGGTCAACATCTTCTACGGCGCGCCGACTGCTCTCAGGGCATTGATGCGCGAAGGCGACGAATGGGTGAAGAAAACCAGCCGCTCCAGCCTGCGCCTGCTGGGCAGCGTGGGCGAGCCGATCAATCCCGAGGCATGGGAATGGTACTGGCGCGTCGTCGGTGACGAGCGCTGCCCCATCGTCGATACCTGGTGGCAGACCGAGACCGGCGCCGCGATGATCACCGGCATGCCGGGAGCCATCGACATGAAGCCCGGCTCCGCCAGCCTGCCGATGTTCGGCGTGGTGCCGCAGCTGGTCGATGCCGAGGGCGGGGTGCTGGAAGGCGCGACCGACGGCAACCTGTGCATCACGCAGAGTTGGCCGGGGCAAATGCGGACAGTCTGGGGCGACCACGCGCGCTTCTTCCAAACCTATTTCTCCACCTACCCCGGCAAATACTTCACCGGCGACGGCTGCCGCCGCGACGAGGACGGCTACTACTGGATCACCGGCCGGGTGGACGACGTGATCAACGTCTCCGGCCACCGCATGGGCACCGCCGAGGTAGAGTCAGCTCTGGTGGCGCACCACGCGGTTGCCGAGTCAGCCGTGGTCGGCTTCCCGCACGACATCAAGGGGCAGGGCATCTACGCCTATGTCACGCTCAACGCGGGCGAGGCCGAAAGCCCCGAAATGCGCGCCGAACTGGTCAAATGGGTCCGCAAGGAAATCGGGCCGATTGCGACGCCGGATGTGATCCACTTTGCGCCTGCGCTGCCCAAGACGCGGTCCGGCAAGATCATGCGGCGGATTCTACGAAAGATCGCCGAAGGGGATGTGGGGAGCTTGGGGGACACCTCGACACTGGCTGATCCGGGGGTTGTGGATGCGTTGTTGACGGGCGGGCGCGACTGATCAGGGCTGCCGCGTCATCCGCAGCATCCCCACATCATAGCCCAGCGCCTTGGCCCGCGCGATCAGTGCGTCCACTGCGGCCTTGTCCGGCTTGGCCTCGCGCGCCAGCAGCCAGAGGTAGCGGCCGGATGGCTCGCCGATGATGGACCATGAGTAATCCCCGGCGTGGTCGAGCACCCAGTAGTCGCCATAGAACGGGCCGAAGAAGCTGACCTTCAGCTTGGCCCCAGTGGCGCTGTCGACAATCTTGGCGCGGCCCTCGGCTTGGGTGGCCTTGCCGCCGGGCTTCACGCATTTGTTGAGCACGGAAATCTTGCCGTCGCCGCGCAGGGCATAGTCGGCGGTCACCGCGTCGCAGTCTTTCTGGAAGCCCTGTTCATAGCGGGCGATCTCGTACCAGCGGCCGAGGTAGCGTTGCAGATCGACCGGCTTGGCCGGCTGCGGCACGGCGGCGTTGCCCACCGCGTGCTTTGGCCCCAGCGCGGCGCAACCGGCGAGGGCGGCTCCCGCAGCAAGCAGGGCGGCGAGGGCGAGAAGGGGCTTGGCGTTTTTCATTCCGGCCTTCTGCCAGCACCATGCTGTCTTGCAACTGAATAGCTATTGCGCCTTCCCCTTGCGGCAGGGTGCGACTACCCAAGCTCCATGATCGCCCACACCATCCAGCTCGCGCTCGCCCCGGTTTTTGTGCTGGTGGCGATTGGCAATATCCTCAACCTGATGTCGACGCGGCTGGGGCGGGTGGTTGATCGGGCGCGGTTCCTGCAGGGGCGGCATGGCGAGACCGAGGGGATGGAGCACGATCAGCTCGTCGCCGAAATCCGCGCCATCGACAAACGCATCGGCCTCACCACCACGGCGATCCGCCTGCTGGTGCTGAGCGGGCTTTCGATCGGGGTGACGGTGGCAATCCTGTTCCTTGAGGAAATGGGCAGCGTGCCGCTCGAACGCGTCGCGGCGGCCTTTTTCCTACTGGCGATTGGCCTGTTGATGGCGGCGCTGGTGCTGTTCCTGCGCGAAACGCAGGTGGCGGCGCAGATGCTGCGGATTCCGAAAGAGTTTCTGGAGAGCTAAGCCGCAGGCTTATCCGCCCCATCCAGTGCCCCATCGAGAGCCGCGCCATATTTGTAATCCAAATACCGCGTCTTGATCGCCAGATCGTCGATGGCTCCGCTGGCGAGTTGCCGCGTGACGGAATCGATCTCGCCGCTGATCAGGCCGAGTGAATCCATGAACTGCTTGTTGGGATTGCTGCCACCGCGCTCTTCATATCGCAGGTGCTCGGGGATCTTGCGGAAGCCGTCGACCACGCCGGGCAAATGCTCGCCCACCAGCTTGCGGACCTCCTTTACGGCGGGGTGCAGCGGATCAACGTCCTTCAGTTGCATACCCAGCGCATCAAGCTGCAAGCCGATGTGATCGACCAGCTTGACCGCTGGCGGCGGCAGGGCGCGGTGCTGGCCCTCCAGCCACAGCTCGGTGCGGCCGACGAGTGATTTCACGTCGCCGGTGGCGATGTTGCTGATGCTCGGCACATCGAGCTTGGGGTAGCGGGTGAACAGGCCCAGCGCGATCACGCTGGCCAGCACGGCAAGGATGATCCCGGTCAGGCCGATGCCATTGATGATTAGGCCTGCCACAGATGCCGCCAGCCAGATGCCGCCAATCGCCAACAGCACCCGGCCAAGCTTCTTCAGCGCATGGCCGCGTTTTAGCTTGGCCGATTGCACGCCAATCGAACCGAACCGCCGTCCGCCGTCGCGCTGGACGGCGAGTGTTTGGCGCGCGGCTGTAAGGATGCGGTCGCTTTCCTGCGCGGGGCTGGCCAAGTGCTTAGCCCTCCAGGCTCAGCAGGCTGGGCGCTTCGTGGGTGATCGCACCCTGCGCGGCGCCTTCGGCCCGGGCGATGTAAGCTTTCGATTTCTCGATCTCGCCGCCCAGCGTGGTCACCGTCTGCTTCATGGATTCCAGCGCCTTCAGCTTGAAGGTGTCGATGTTGTCCATCGTGTCATAGATGTTCTGGAAGGCGCGTTGCAGAGTTTCCAGCGGGATGGTGCTCGATGCCGCCTGTTCGTGAATCTTCGCAGTCTGCTCTTTCAGCAGCTTGCCGGTGGAATCAATGATGCCCGCGGTGGTTTCGTTGAGCGCGGTGATCTGTTGCAGCACCAACCGCTGGTTGGTCATCGCCTGCGCCACGGTCACCGCGGTGCGCAGCGCGCCGACGGTGGTGGTGCTCGCGCGGTCAACGCCCTTTACAAGCTCGACATTGTTCTTCTTTACCAGATCGAGCGCGAGGTAGCCCTGCACCGTCACCGCCATTTGCGTCATCAGATCCTGTGTGCGCTGGCGGGTGTAGAACAGCGCGGACTCGCGCAGCGCCTTGGCCTTTGCGGGTTCGCTGATGTCGAGATCGGCGGCCTTGTCTTCCAGCTTGGCATCGAGCGTGCGGGAAATGTGGATCATCTGCTCCAGATTGCCCATCGCCTCCCACAGCTTGGTGCGCTCCACGTCGATGGCGGCATTGTCCATCAACAGCTCGTCCTTGCCCGAGCCTAGGTGGTCGAGGATCGATTGGATGTGGCCCTGCGCCGACTGGTAGGACTGGAAATAGCGCTTCATCGGATTGCCGAAAGGGATGATGCCGAAGATCTTGCGGCTGGTGGAAAGCTGGCCCTTCTTGCCGGGATCGAGGCTTTCCACCGTTTTGCGCAGCTCGGCCAGATTGGCACCGACGCCCGAATCCTTGTCCATCGCTCGCACGGGCCGGTCTAGGAAACGGTTCGACATCCCCGCTGCCTGAACGATTTCCTTGCGCCCCATGTTGGTCAGCTGATCGACCAGCTTGCCGAATTCAGGGCTGGAGGCATCCTTGGCCACCAAATCGTTGATGAAGGCATCAACCTTTGCCTCAAGTTTTGCCTTGGCGTCATCGGCTACGGGGACCAGACCCACGGCCTGTTCGGCTGCGATAACCGGCACCGGATCGGGCGGAGTCAGGGTGATGGCGGGCTCGGCGTTAGCAACAGGTGTGGTAGCCATGATTTTCGCGTCTTCCTGAAAGTCTGTTTCCGCAACATGGGGGCGCAGCGGCAACAGTCAAGCTGTATTAGCGATATAAGACAGGTGGGGCAAGTGGAGCTAGATCAGCCGAACAACAGATGTCCCAGCAGGCGGGAAACCGGGAAGGCGTAAACACCCGCGCCCAGTATGCCCGCCGTCACAATAATCCGCACGCCGCGCCGGTGAGCTGCAACCTGATGCTTGCGTGCGCGGAAGACGAGCAACGGAACGGTGATTAGCACCACGATCGACAAGATGTGGATCACGCTGAAATGGCCGGGATTGATTACCCGCACCTGCAGGGAATCGGCTGCGGTAATCACCATAGCCACCGCCCAGATCCAGCCGAGCACACGGTGCTTCTTGTCTCCGCGCCGTCGCAACAGCAAAACCGGCGTCAGCACCAGCGCGACCATCAGGCTGGCTATGTGCAGCCAGATCACAGGAGGTATGGCGCCTAGCTGTTCCCGCCCCCGAGCCA
>CANGBE010000104.1 GCA_947451875.1 Sphingomonadaceae bacterium
ACCTAACAAATGACAGCTACGCGCTGTGCGAAGCGCTTCTGCGTGAGACTGGTGTCGCCACCGCCCCGGGGATCGATTTCGATCCGGTCGAGGGCAATCGTTTCATGCGTTTCAGTTTCGCCGTATCAACGCCCCTGATCGAAGAAGCGATCACAAGAATGATCCCGTGGTTTGCGGCGAGGGTCGGTCAGGGAGAGTAAAATGGCGACGTTTGTTCTGGTTCACGGCGGGCATCATGGCGGCTGGTGCTACAAGAAAGTGGCGCGGATGCTGCAGGCCAAGGGCCACATCGTCTATGCTCCCTCGATGACCGGAATGGGCGAGCGCGAGCACCTGCGCTTTCCCGGCATGAATCTGGATACCCACATCACCGATATCGTCCGCATCCTTGAGGTGGACGATCTGAGCGATGCCATTCTTGTCGGCCATTCCTATGGCGGAATGATCATCACCGGCGCGGCGGACCGCGCAACCGAGCGGGTTGGGCACCGCGTCTATCTGGATGCCGCCTATCCGGTGAATGGCGAATCGCTGCTGGTTCATGCTGGTGCCAACATCGCCCCACTGGAAGCAACCATGCGGGTGATTGATGGCGTGGAGCTGGTCGGCTTTCCCGAACATATGCCGCCGCACTTCTTTGGCATCACCGATCCCGAAGATGCTGCCTTCACCTCGGCCCGGCTCGGCCCGCAGCCTTGGGCGACCTATACCCAGCCGCTGGTGTTGACCAACGAACCAGCGATGCGGGCGATCCCGGAAAGCCACATCATCTGCACCTCCACCATTCCCGGCCGCGACATGGACCTGCTGCTCGCCCGCTCTGAGGGGCGGGTCTGGGATATCGACACCGGGCATGACCTGATGATCACCGAGCCTGAATGGACAACTGCGCGGCTGGAGGATGTAGCCGCCACGATGCAATGATCCAAGCGCCACCGCGCGAGCGATAGATTGGCCATGCGCCTTGCGCCCATTCCCGCGCAAGGCAATCAACTGCCCAGCAATTATCGGGAGTGGATCATGGGCAAGCGTTACGAAAACAAGGTCGTCGTCGTCACCGGCGCGGCGGCTGGCCTTGGGCGGGCGCTGTCGCTGGGCTATGCGCGCGAAGGCGGCGAGCTGGTGCTTATCGATATCGACGCCAAAGGTTTGGAGGAGACCAAGAGCATGGTCGAGGCGCTGGGCGCCAAGGTGACACGCTTTGTTGCCGACCTTTCAAACGAAGCCGGGATCGAGGCAGTGGGTGCCGCTGTGCTTGCCGCCTTCCCGAAGATTGACGTGCTCTACAATAATGCCGGGGCGGCCTATGGCGAGGTCAACACGCCGATTGACCGAGTTGCATTTGCCCGGTTCCAGTTCTTCATCGCGCTGAACACGCTCGCGCCGCTGTTCCTCGCCCGAGCGCTGCGTCCGGCTCTTGCCGCCGCCAAGGGATGCGTCATCAACCAGAGCTCGATGGCGGCTTATATGCCCGCCGGGGTCTATGGCGTGACCAAGGCTAGCCTCAATCAGTTGACCTGGGGTATGGCAAGGCTGTTCGGTGCCGAAGGTATTCGGGTAAATGCCGTGGCGCCGGGCCTGATGGAAACTGCGGCCAGCGCAAATTCACTGGGTGCCGACAAGCACGAAGCCATTCGCGCCCTGCAGATGCTCTCCGCAAGCGGCAGCCCAGAAGACATCGTCAACCTTGGCCTGTTCCTTGGCTCCGATGATGCGCGGTTCATCACCGCCGAAGTGATGCATTGCGACGCAGGCCATCCTTATCGCGGCTGGCGCGAATAACGGCTTGCCTCGCAAGCGTCCCGCAACGGGTCGCGATCCGGGCCTTTACCTAGGCACCAGCACCTAGGCTGGGGCAGACACAAGACAAACCGACTTAATTCTAAGATCGGCACTATTGACAGCGATGCTTGGGGGGCCAGTATCGCGCTGCTAACGTGCATCCAGCGCAGCGAAAGGCCCCGAGCGTGGAAGAGAGTGATCTGATCCTGTCGAGCGCTCCGAGTTGGCCTGTTCGGATGTCCGAAATGGCTCTCGCCTGCTCAGGCGCTTTCGCTTGCGAAGAGGGGCGCCATCTAAGGGCTTTCTACGCATTGCTGCTGGCTGCGCCGCAAGCGTTGATGACTTGGGCAAGTGCCCTGCCTGCAGCCGATCGCATCGAAGCTCTGCTAAGAGCAGGCGCGTGTGAATCCGCTGCGCTAGCCCTTTTGGGCGATCAATGCGGGTATATGTTCTCCCGCGGCCCCATGGGCGAGGCCTTGGCGACGATTGTGCTGCCGGGTTCTAACAACGAATGCACTGCCAATGGCGACACACTGGCTTTGGCGATCGCGGCAGCCTTGGCGCAGGCGCTTAGTGAAAACTTTCAGTTACCGGGGGCTAAGAGAATGGCAGAGCTTAGTCCGGCGCTTCGATTCAATTAATCAACGCTGCCTCTATGGCGATGCGGATCGCCTCTGAAGTGTGGTTGGCCCCCATCTTGCCGAGCATATTGGCGCGGTGAATTTCCACAGTGCGCGGGCTGATGTCGAGTCGCTCACCGATCTTGCGGTTCGACAGGCCATCCGCAACGCCAGCCAGCACTTCGCGTTCGCGGCGGGTAAGGCGCTCAATGCGGCTGCGGGCAACAGCTTCACGCAGACGTGTTCCTGACATGGCGCTGGAACGATCAGCGGCACGGTCTGCGCTTTCGCTTACGGTCGCGGCGTTGAGAGGGAAAGTCAGGTAATCCACCGCACCGCGCAGTATAGCTTCGACGATCCGGCCGGGGTCGACCGCTTCGGCATAGGCAACGATAGGCAGCCAGTTGCCACTCTGGCTCATAGCTTCGAGCAAGGGGCCGATGACATCGCCTTCGTCATGGACGAGCAGAACGCCTTCGTCGGGCCTTCGCGCGATCAACTCGGCTACGTCTTCGAAGGGTTCGACATGCAGTGTCGAGCCAGAAAGGCTATGCGAAATGGTAGCGCGGCGGCGCGAGCTGCCATCAACTAGGAGGATGGATGTGCGTGTTTTCATAGGGCAAATTCTTACAGGAATTCGCCTAGGGGATAAGCCGGAGTCGCATCCATTCTGGAGATTAAGCTACGCCGAAATGGGGGCAAAAATGGCCTAAATCCGATACTTCTCTTCGGTTTAAGTGTAGTTACCTAGATCGCTAGGCCAACGGCAGTCGCAACACAGCAGACAGTCCGGTAATGGTGCCGATATCGTCGTGCAGGTTGGAAAGGATCAACTTGCCGCCGTGTTGTTCGGCAATGGCCCGTGCCAAAGTCAGTCCAAGTCCGGCGCCGCCGGTTTCGCTGTTGCGTGAAGGCTCGCCTCGCGTGAAGGGTTCGAGCATCCGTTCGATCTGGTCGGCGGCGATGCCCGGGCCTTCATCGCCAATCGTGATCACCGCTTCGGCCCCGTCGCGGGCCAGTGATACAGAGGCCCTCTTGCCATAGCGCAAAGCATTGCCGATCAGATTGCGCAGCGCCCGCCTCATCCAAGTGGGGCGCACCTGCAGCACCAGTCGCTCGGTGGCGAGAAGTTCAACGGGCTCGCCCATGTCTTCGTATTCCTCAACCACTGCGGCGACGAGCGCTGATAGCTCACTGGGTTCGGCGCGATCACTCGGTCTACCAACGCGGGCTAGGCTGAGGATATCGTCAAGGGTTCGGGTTATGTCTTCGATGGTTGCCGCCATCTTCTGCCGCTCGGCCTCATCTTCCACGCTCTCGATCCGCACGCGCAGCGCGGCCAGCGGTGTTTTGAGATCATGCCCGATGGCGCCCAGCATCACGTCCTTTTCGTCAAGTAACCCGGCAATGCGGCCTTCCATAACGTTGTGTGCCGAGATCAGGCGACGGACGTCATCGGGGCCTTGCGGCGCTATCTGGCCATCAAGATTGCGGGTTTCGGCGAACATTTCCAGCCGGTTGGTCAAGGCTGCCAGTGGCTGCGTCAACTGGCGCAAGACCAGCGCAATCACCCCGAATAGTACGGCATAGATCAGCAAAGTTTGCGCTATCAGCGTGGTGAGAAGTGCGCGTTCATATGCCTGGATGGGCGCGCGCACGATCAGCCATTCGGTGCTTCCTGCTTTGCGGATGCCGGCAATCATGACCTTCTCGGCGATTGCTTCTGCAGGTTGACCTAGCAAGGCAGCGCGGCGGCTGAGGCGCTTCAGGGTTTGTGGATCGCTGCGCACTGGGCGCCGGATAACCGCGATTTCATCGACGGCAATGTCCTGATCCTTGAGGATGTCGCGCAGTTCATTTTCCGCGTCGCTAACTCGTTCTTCGCCGGCCCGTACGGGGCTTTGAGGGCTATGTTCAATGCGGAAGGTCCGCGGCCCGCCGAAAAGCTCGGGCGGTGGCTGGCCGTGGCCACGCTCTCCTGCGTCATCTGGCTTTCTGCTAGTCTCTGTTTGCGGCTCGGAGGCCGGATATTCGCGGGTTGCGGTAAACAGCCGCATGGCGACGGAATGGATCAGCCCAGCCTCGCGCCGATCGTGCTGGGCGCGGTAAAGCAGGATAGCGCCAAATGTCTGGACCAGCAGCAGGGCCAAGGCGATGGCCAGCAACATCTGCCCTTTCAGGCTTTTGGGCCAGAACCGCATCAGGGGGCCAGAACGCTTGACCGGTGCCATTTGAGAAAAGTCCATCAGTCTGCCGTTGCTGGACGGCGATGGACTTCGGCAGCGAGCATATAGCCGCCGCCCCAGACCGTCTGGATCACCTGCGGATTGCGGCTGTCCGCTTCGATCTTGCGGCGCAGGCGCGAGACCTGATTATCGACGGCGCGATCAAACAGGTGTGCCTCGCGGCCTTGCACCATGTCGAGCAGGCGATCACGGTCCAGCACCTGGCGCGGGTGTTCAAGGAAAGCGACGAGCAGGCGGAATTCGGCAGACGAGATCGCGACAACTGCACCTTCCGGATCAACCAGACGGCGCTTGAGTGGATCTAGCATCCAGCCTTCGAATTCGAAGACTTCGTTTTCTGGAGCCTCGGCGGAGCCGCGCGCAGAACGCCGCAGCACCGAGCGGATACGGGCCACCAACTCGCGCGGTTCAAAGGGTTTGACGACATAGTCATCCGCGCCGATTTCCAGCCCGACAATGCGGTCTGTTGCTTCGCCGCGAGCGGTGAGAAAAATTGTCGGCAGAGCGTGCGATTCGGTGAGGTGGCGGCAGAGCGACAGCCCGTCTTCGCCGGGCATCATCACATCAAGCAAGACCAGATCAGGCTTGTTATCGCGCAAATGATTGCGCGCATCGGCTGCACTCGCGGCTTGACTAACCAAGAACCCCTGGCGGGAAAGATATTCCGCCAGAGGTTCGCGCAGTGATGCCTCGTCATCGACGATGAGCAGTTTTTGCGGCGTTGCTTCGTTGATCATAGCCACATTCATGGCATGTTTCGCATTGCCTGTCAGTTGCTAGGAGGTGGCGGCGGACCATCGCCCATGGGATGGCCCATCGGGCCATTCATGCCGCGCATCCCCTTCATTGCTGCCTGACGCTCTTCGGGGGTCACCTTGCCGTCATGGTTGGCATCGGCCTTGTCGAAGTGGGCAAGGGCCGCCGCGATAAATTCGTCACGCGTAACCGCGCCGTCCTTGTTGGTATCGGCCATGCGCAGCATGACATAGCCCATCATGGCTCCACGCTTCTCGCCGCGCATACCGCCTTCTGGGTGTTCCATGCCTTCACCCATCTTAGAACCGCCCATCTTGTGGTCCATTGCCATACCGCCACCCGGCTTGCGCTCGTGCGATGCCATGAACTCGGCTGGCGAAATCGAACCATTGCCG
>CANGBE010000105.1 GCA_947451875.1 Sphingomonadaceae bacterium
GATGATGATGCCGCCAGCGGTCTTTTCCTCGGCCTCAATGCGGCGAACGAGAACGCGGTCGTGCAACGGACGGAATGCCATCGGTTGAGTTCCTCTCAGTTAGTAGAACATGAATTGGCACTCTCAGGCCGAGAGTGCCAGCGAAGCGCATATGGGTGGTGGGGTAGGCGAGGTCAAGGAGGGTCTGCGGGAAAAATTTCATGCAAAATGAATCGCTCAGGTAAGAAGCAGCCCTAACCGCTCCCGCCCGAGCCAGCGCCATGTCAGCAGCGCCGAGACCACAACCAGTCCTGCGGCGAGGCCAATCCATACGCCCAGTCCTGAAAGCGGCGTCCAGAAACCCAGAACTACGGCTGTACCAAATCCTGCGATCCAGTAACCCAGCAGCGCCAGCACCATTGGCACCCGCGTATCTTGCAGCCCGCGCAGCGCTCCCGATGCGGCGGCTTGTGTGCCGTCAAACAGTTGGAAAGCCGCCGCGATGACTAGATATTGCACGGCGAAGTTCAGCATGGTTGCATTGGCCGGTGCATTCACATCCACATAGACCGACAGGATCGGGCGAGGGAACAGCACCATGGCTCCGGCAGCAACAAAGGCGAATAGGAACGCCACAGTCAGGCCAGACCAGCCCGCGCGGCCAGCTGCAGCACTATCGCCCGCGCCAAAGTGATAGCCCACCCGGATCGTCGCCGCTTGTCCTACACCGAAGGGCACCTGAAAGGCGAAAGCGGCGATCTGCAGAGCTACTGCGTGTCCCGCCAGTTGCGCCGGGCCGATCAGCCCCATCAGGAAAGCGGCCGAGCTGAACAGGCCGCCCTCGGCAATGACGATGGCCGCGATCGGCAGGCCGATCTTCACGATCTCGCGGAAGCGGGACCATTCGCTGCGCCACCAGCGACCAAGCACATGATAGCGCCGCAGTCTGCGGTCAGTGTAGATCGCAACTAGATAGGAGAGAAGCGTTATCAGTGCGGTGATGATAGTCGATACGGCGGATCCCGGCAGGCCCATGGCCGGTGCGCCGAAATGGCCGAAGACAAAGGCATAGTTACCTAGCGCATTGACCGCGATAGCCAGCGCGGTGATGAATGTGGCGAACACCGGTCGTCCCAACGCGGCCACAAAAGTACGTAGCACATTGCAGGCGATCTGCGGGATCATCGACCAGCTGAGCAGCGCGAGGAAGGCGCCTGCGGGCGAGGCAAGCACCGGGTTCTGCCCGGTCGCCAGCATGATCTCCACACCAAAGCGGCAGATCGTCATGCCGATCAGGCCGCAGGTCACCGTCAGCCAAAGTGCCATCCGCACCGAGCGGCGCACTTCGCGCAAAGCATGACGGCCGCGCCCCAGTTCGGCGGCGATCAGCGGCGAAACAGCGCCGGTCAGCGCCGAAAAGCACCACATCATCAGACCAAACAGCGTGGTTGAAAGGCTCGCGGCGGCGAGTGGTATCTGTCCCAGCCGCGCAACGAAGATCACATCGACCGCATAGACTGCCATCTGCAACAGGTTGGCAAGCGCCAGCGGTGCCGCCAGCAGCAGCATCGCGGCCATCTCTTGGCGCCAAGGGTGGGGGGAGGCAGTCGCAGTCATGAAGCCGGAGCGGATAGGCGCAAGTTGCAGTTTTTGAAAGTGATAGGTTTTGACCCCAATGCTCGCAATGCGGTCAAATCCGTGAAAGCCGCGTTGACCTTCATATGCGGGCAGAGCAAAACGCAGAATTCAATTAACAGGGGTTTCCCATGCGCCGCACTGCTGTTGTTCTCGCCCTTTCCGCTTCGCTCGGCCTCGCCGCCTGTTCGGGCGGTTCATCTTCGTCCCAGGATCAGGCCGGCACCGCGCCCGGCGCGGCAGCAGAGGCCAGCCCGGCTGAAACCGGCCCCAGCCTTGCCAGCGCGCCAGCCAGCTTTGCCATGTGTTCATCGTGCCACACGATCCGCAAGGGCATGAACGCTGTCGGCCCCAGCCTGTTCGGCGTCTATGGCCGCAAGTCGGCCTCGCTGACTGACTATGCCTATTCGGACGCAATAAAGGCTTCGGGCAAGACTTGGGATGAGGCGACGCTCGATACCTATCTGACGGCACCGATGAAAGATGTGCCCGGCACCAAGATGACCTTTGCCGGGCAGCCCGATGCCGCCAAGCGCAAGGAGATCATCGAATTCCTCAAGACCGTGAAATAACCGCGCGCTTCAGACCAGCCAATGGAAAAGGGCGGCCCCTTGCGGAGCCGCCCTTCCATTCGCGAATGCTTCAAGACACCCGCGAAACTGTATAAGCTGTCAGGCTTACTTGATCTCGACAGTGCCGCCAGCAGCGGTAACCTTGGCCTTGATCTCTTCGGCTTCAGCCTTGTTGACGCCTTCCTTGATTGCCTTCGGAGCGGCTTCAACCAGCGCCTTGGCTTCGGTCAGGCCGAGCTGTGTGATCGCGCGGACTTCCTTGATGACGGCGATCTTGTTGCCGCCGTCGCCGGTCAGGATAACGTCGAATTCGGTCTGCTCTTCAGCAGCTTCAGCAGCAGCGGCGGGCGCAGCAGCTACGGCAACGGCAGCAGCGGCAGAAACGCCCCATGCTTCTTCCAGTGCCTTGGCAAGGTCAGCCGCCTCAAGGACGGTCAGCTTCGAAAGTTCTTCTACAAGCTTGGCGATGTCAGCCATGATGTTTCACTCCTAAATGTATGCCCGGGCGCTCCGATTGAGCGGTCCGGAAAAATGATCGATAACTCTTACGCGGCTTCTTTCGTGGCAAAGGCCCCAAAGACGCGCGCCAGCTTGGCCGCCGGAGCGGTTGCGAGCTGGGCGATCTTGGTCGCCGGTGCCTGAACGAGGCCAACAAGCTTTGCCCGCAGTTCATCAAGCGAAGGCATCGAGGCAAGAGCCTTGATCCCATCAGCATCCAGAACCAGCGAACCCATCGCGCCGCCAACGATTTCCAACTTGTCGTTGGTCTTGGCGAATTCGACCGTGATCTTTGCCGCAGCAACTGGATCGACCGAAGTCGCCAGTGCCACTGGACCGTTGAGCAAGTCATCGATCCCGGCATAGTTCGTGTCTACAATGGCAAGCTTGGCAAGAGTGTTCTTGGAAACCTTGAACGTTGCACCTGCTTCACGCATCTTCACGCGCAGGGCCGTGGTTTGAGCCACAGTCATGCCGAGGTTGCGGGTGACTACCACCACGCCAACCTCATTGAAGGTTGCGTTGAGCGAAGCGACCGTATCCGTTTTCTGCGAACGATCCATGCCTTACTCCTTCACTTCTGGCCGTTTGGGGCAAACCCCGAACGACCGGCTACGTTGTCCCACGCGCAAAAGCGCTTGGGGCGAGTCCGTTGAGGGGGGAAGGAGCTGCGCCGAAACGCAGGGAAGGCATCACGCATTTAAGGAGCGTGAGGCCAGTGGGACAAAGCCCTGATCTCTTTTCCCCGTCTAGGCTGGAAATTAAGGAGGGAACCTCCACCAACTGTCTCGGACGGATGACTGCTTTGCCCAAAGGCGCGGCGGTCTGCGCGGGCCATTAGCAGGCGCAGCGGGAGAGTCAAGGAAATGCCGTCTGCGCGCCTCAGCCGCCCCGCCATTAACCGCCCGTTTACCCTGTTCTGCCAATCCACTCCCTCGTGAATTCACTTACCGGGGGTACTATGTCCGCAACTGCCGCAAATGCTGTCGCTAAGCCGCCGTTCTGGCAACGTCCTGCAGTCATGGACCGCCTCGAACAGGTTGCGGTTGCGATTCTTTGGCTGTGGCTGGTCTGGCGGGTCGATACCTCGGACAATCGCTTTGCGTGGATGTTGCTCTTTTCAGAATCGGCGATCCTGTTTTTCACCTTGATCCGCCGATCAACAACGCGGCTCTCGATGCGGTTGGGTGACTGGCTGCTAGCCGCGACAGCAACATGGGCGAGCCTGCTGATCGTTCCCGGCGTCGTGCTCGTGCCGGCGTTGGTGCCTCTGGGCATAACGCTATTTGTTGCTGGTAACCTGTTCCAACTGTGGGCCAAGCTGGTGCTCCGCCGCAGCTTTGGCGTTGCCCCGGCAAATCGCGGGATCAAGATTTCCGGGCCGTATAAGTTCGTCCGTCACCCCATGTATCTGGGCTATGGCGTGGTCCACATCTCGATCATCATCCTGATGTTCTGGCCGCTCAATCTGGTGATCTATGCCATCGGTTGGTGGGCCCAGATCCTGCGCATCCTCGCCGAAGAGCGCGTGCTGTCGCAGGATCCCGAATATGCCGAATATATGACCAAGGTGAAGTGGCGGCTGATTCCTGGGGTGTTTTGAAAGTTCTGTCGGCCTGAAGGCAGAAGCGACTGGTGCCGCACCCGAAATTCGCTCTTTCGCAAATTTCGCATATGACTCTCGCCGTTTGACTTAGATAACCCCTCCTCTTATAGACATCGCTCGCTCGACGCTTCGAGCAAGAGCTTCCCATGCGCGGGGGAGGGTCACGGAAGGAAGCGACGAGTTTTCCATCTGACGCAAAGGCTGCTGGCTTTGGTACTCCGTCCGGAGAGCCGTTTGCCGTGCGGCCTTTTTGTCGTCTGGAGCAGCCACCATCGCCGCGCGTGGCAGATTTCCGCCGGATTCCTCCGGCATATTTAAGAGCGAAGAGGCAAGATTCCCTCATGGCAACTAAGCCCGTTTCCACTGGCCGCGCTTCGGCGAAGAAGCGTATCCGCAAGATTTTTGGCGACATCCACGAAGTTGTGCAGATGCCCAACCTCATCGAGGTGCAGCGCGAATCGTATGAGCAGTTCCTGCGTTCGGACCCGGCCACCGGCTATGTGTCGGGCCTAGAAAAGACCCTGCGCTCGGTATTTCCGATCCGCGACTTTGCCGGCACCAGCGAACTGGACTTCGTCCACTACGAACTGGAAGATCCGAAGTACGACGTGACCGAGTGCCGCCAGCGTGGGATCACCTATGCCGCGCCGATGAAGGTTACGCTGCGCCTGATCGTGTTTGAAGTCGACACCGAGACCGAAACCCGGTCGGTGCTCGATATCAAGGAGCAGGATGTTTACATGGGCGACATGCCGCTCATGACCGAGAACGGCACTTTCTTCATCAACGGCACAGAGCGCGTGATTGTTTCGCAGATGCACCGTTCGCCCGGTGTGCTGTTCGATCATGACCGTGGCAAGACGCATTCGTCGGGCAAGTATCTCTTCGCTGCCCGCGTGATTCCGTACCGTGGTTCGTGGCTCGATTTCGAATTCGACGCCAAGGACATCGTCAACGTCCGTATCGACCGCAAGCGCAAGCTGCCGGTTACCGCGCTGCTTCACGCACTGGGCCTGAACGACGAGGAAATCCTGGGTCAATTCTACCAGACCGTAGTCTGGGAGCGTGGTCAGGGTGGCTGGTGCGTACCTTTCGCGGTTGAACAATGGCGCGGCACCAAGCCGACCTTTGATATCGTCGATGCCAAGTCAGGCGAAGTTGTCTTCGCTGCCGGCCAGAAGATCAGCCCCCGCGCCGCCAACAAGGCAGAGAAGGACGGCCTCAAGGTTCTCCTGATCCCGACAGAGGAAGTGTTCGGACGCTATTCCGCGCTCGATCTGATCGACGAAAAGACCGGCCGCATCTGGATCGAAGCGGGTGAAGAAGTCAGCCCCGAAAACCTCGATGCGCTCGACAAGGCCGGAATTGACCGGATCGAAATGCTCGACATCGATCACGTCACCACTGGTCCGTGGATCCGCAATACGCTGCAGGCCGACAAGTCGCCTGACCGCGATCATGCGTTGGCCGATATCTATCGCGTCATGCGCCC
>CANGBE010000106.1 GCA_947451875.1 Sphingomonadaceae bacterium
CTGGGCCGTTACCCAAGCGACTCTATCTGCCGAACGCGGTCTGACGCTGATGGAACTGTCCTATCGCATGCGCGGCAACCTTCACCGCTTCGCTAACATGATCCGTTTGAGTGGGCGTGCCGAAGACGCTGGCCTACTCCGCGACTTTGGCCAACTCGTCACCCGTTGTGATGCAGCCTGCGCGGTTGCTGACCAGTTCCTGCAGAACCGGATGAACGGGATCGAGCGCGTCGGTGATGCTTCGATCGTCAAGAACACCTATTCACGGGTTCTGCGCGAATACTCTCTGTTCGGCATCCGGCTTGGCGGGATGGAAGAGCAGTACCGCAAGCCGATCACCTTTGGTGATCTCAACACCGGCAACTGGATGGCCGATTTCATGAACAGTTACGCCTGGACCATCGCCGCAGGCAGCGAGGAAGTGCAGCGCAACATCATCGCCGAGCGCATGCTTGAAATGCCGCGCGAGCCGAAGGGGTGGATAGCATGATTGACCTTTCGGAACTGCGGGACTCGGCGCAAAAGGCATTCCCGGTGGACAAGTTGGTGCCTGAGCGTGATGCCGCATGGGCTTTGGCGGCCGAAATGGGCTGGCTGATGATCGAACTGCCGGAGGATCAGGGAGGGCTAGGCCTTGGCCGCGATGCTGCAGCGACGATCCATTATGAACTGGGCAAAGTGCTCTCCTCTGCTCCTCTGATCCCTGCCTTGCTGGCTCTGCGCGCGATTTTCGAGGCAGAAAACTTCGCCGACAAGGAAAGCTGGATCGAGCGCATTTGCGGCAGTGAATATGTTCCGCTGAACATGCTGCCCGGCAAGTTGGAAGTGGCAACTGATGGTTCGCTGACAGGCAAGGTTTCTGGTTTTTTTGATGCCGATATGGCGAGTCACGTTCTCGTTGGTGCATCTGGTCGTTACTTGTTGGTTCCCACTAGTGCTCCCGGTGTGCGGCTCGAGGAGAAAAGGCTGTGGGACGAGAGCCGCCGCCTTTTCGATCTCTATCTTGATGGTTACATGCCTAATCCCACGCTCTGCGTAGCCGAAGGCGCTGAAGCTGCGCCGCTGCACGACAGCATCGCTCGTAGCGCCCACCTTTTTGTCGCCGCGGACTCGCTGGGCGGGGCCACCGCGGGGCTCGATATGACGGTGGACTATCTTAAAATGCGCAAGCAATTTGATAGACCGCTGGCGATGTTTCAGGCGCTCAAACACCGCTGTGCGGACCTAAAGAGCCAGATTGTTTCCGCTGAGGCGCTGTTGTGGGCCCGTGCCGCCAACTCTGAGAGTGTAAACGTAACGGCACTGGGCGCCATGAAGGTATATGCTACCGACAGCTACCGGATCGTCACCGAAGATATGATCCAGCTCCACGGCGGCATTGGCCTGACGGAAGAGCACCCTTGCCACCTATTCATGAAACGCGCGATGCTTAACTTGCAGCTTTGCGGGCTACTGGATCACTGGCGCGAAATGGTTGGGCGGGAAGCCTTGGCGCTGGCGATTGAGCTTAACCCTGAGAAGTGACGTCGCCTCTGGTAGCATACGGTATATTTTCGGAACTCCTGTAACTAACATTGCAGGTCCGTTACTCGCACCGGCATGATGAAGGCCAGCTTGGCACCAAGCACAGTAGCCCAATGTTGGTCGCAGAGGAGCTGATAGCTCAAGCAGGAGAGCGGAAATGAAGGCAGCATTTGTCAGCGAAGGCAGCGGTATCTCCTCGATCGTGATAGAGGATGTTGAGGTGCCCGCCCTCGCCCCGCACGAGGCACAGGTGCGGCTGCACGCGGCTACGCTCAATTTCCGTGATGTGATTGTTGCCAAGAACCTTCTCGGTTCAATGGGCGGGATTACCATGGGGCGGGATCGGGTTGTGCCGATGTCCTGCGCGAGCGGCCTGGTTACTGCGGTCGGAGGCGAGGTTAGCCGCGTGAAGGTCGGCGACAGGGTCAGCCCGATCTTCGCACAAGGCTGGCTGCATGGTCGGGAGCCGACGATGGAAATGCTCGGAGCGGGACACGATGGCGTGGCGCGGCAGCAGGCGAACTTTGCCGCCGAGAGCCTTGTGCATGTGCCTGATGAACTGGGTGATCTGGAAGCCGCAACCTTTGCTTGTGCAGGACTTACCGCTTGGAACGCGCTGTTCCTTGATCGGCCGCTGCAGGCCGGTGAATGGGTGCTGTGCCATGGCACCGGCGGCGTAAGCCTTGCGGCGCTGCAATTTGCCAAGGCGCATGGCGCCAATGTGGTGCTCACCTCAGCGAGCGATGCCAAGTTGCTCCGCGGCAAGGCGCTGGGGGCCGATGTTACCCTGAATTATCGGACTGATCCTGACTGGGCGGCCAAAGCCCGCGCGGTGAGCGGCGGAATCTCCATTGTAATTGACGTTGCCGGCGCAGAGCAGTTGGAGGCGAACGTCTCTACGCTGTCCTTTGATGGCATCATCGCAGCCATTGGCATGTTGGGCAGCGAATTCAGTTGGTCAAAGATGGGCGAAACAACGGCGCGTATTGTCCCGATCAATGTCGGGAACCGCGATGAGCATGAAGCAATGGTGGCTTTCTGTGTGCACCATGGAATCCGCCCGGTTGTCGATGTTGTTTACGATCTGGATCGGATTCAGGATGCTTATCGTCACCTTGAATCAGGCCAATTCTTTGGCAAGGTGGGCTTGAATCTGCTGTGATTGCCGATAGGCTTGGCCGCCATGGATAAAGTCCAGTTCATGATCCTGACATTCACCATGCAGGCAGACTTTGCCGAGGACCGCATTCGTCTGGACGCGGTGGATGCAACGGGTGCGTTCCAGTCGATATGGTACTCGCGGCGGTTGGCAGACAGGTTCCTCCCGCACTTCGCCGTCCATGCCGAAAAAAAAGTTGAATCGGGCCTGCCCAAGGATCTTCTTCTGTCGATGGATCAGGAACAGCTGCGCATAGACCGGGCGGAAAATCCGGATCCTCCGGTGCAACCTACTGGCGAAGTTCGCGCCTGGCTGGCGCAGACGGTGCACCTCAACGAAGGCCCCGACGGTCTCGTTTGGACGATGACCGACGACCGCCACATCGACGCTCACATGGTGTTATCCGAAGAAGCCGAGCGGGCAGTGCTCGATGTTTTTCTCACCACCTATCGCGCACTGGAATGGAGCGACCACCCCTTCCCCGCCTGGGTGCGCGATGCGGCAGCAGAGCCCGGACCCGTGCCGCCCGGCTCGCTCAATTAGATAGAGTTGTCGAGTCCTGCAGCGTGCTTGGCTGCAACGTAACCAAAGGTCATCGAAGGGCCGACGCTTGCACCTGCGCCCGGATAGACGCCGCCCATGATCGAAGCAGTTGAAACCCCGCAGGCATATAGCCCCGGAATCGGCTCGCCATCAGCCTTGATGACCCGCGCCTTGGCGTCAATCTGTGCGCCGCCATAGGTGGAAACATCGCCGGGGATCATGTTGATCGCAAAGAACGGGCCCTTGTCGATCCGCGCCAGTGCTGGATTGGGGCCATGGAACGGATCGCCAAGCCACTGGTCATAGGCCCGCGCACCGCGGCCGAAATCTTCATCCACGCCCTTTTCGACGAAGCCATTCCAGCGGCTTGTTGTGCCCGTCAGCACTGCCGGATCAACGTTGATCTGTGCGGCCAGTTCGTCAATCGTGTTGCCGGTCTTGAGGTATCCTGCATCGACCAGCGCCTGACGCTGCTCGGTTGTTTTCGCCCACTTGCCGTGCAGCTTGTAGTTTTCGAGGTAGTTCTGGTCGAACACTGCCCAACTCGGGATCGCAGGCACTGTGCGGTTGCGTTCGATCATACGTTGGCAATAAAGTTCGTAAGAGCCGCCTTCATTCAGGTAGCGAACGCCCGATTGGTCGACGAGGATGCAGCCAGGCTTTCCTGTGATGCCCTGCCCGCCGGGTTTGACGAAGTCCTTCTCGAAGCCTGGGGTAAGGCTGGTCTGATAACCAACCATCTGGTCCATCTGGGCTAGCACGCCGCCCACACGTTCCAACTCGCCGAACAGATCGCCGGTATCGCCCTCAGGTGTGTTAGACCATGCGGCTTGGGTTCCAGGCATGTACTTGTCACGCATCGCCTGATTCTGGGCGAAGCCACCAGCATTTACCAGCACGCCAAGGTTCGCGCCGATACGGCGTCTCTCGCCATTTGCTTCGGTGATAACCCCGACAACCTTGCCCTGCTCGACGATGAATTCCTTCACCGGCGATTCTGTCCGTATATCAACACCCGCGGCCAGCGCTGCTTTGAGCATCCGGCCCTGCAGACAGGCTCCCGCTGAAACGTATTTCCGGCCCATTAGCTTGGCAGCGACAATCCGCATCGCTGTTTTGGCGAACAGCATCTTGTAGGCCCAGCTTTTGTGCATCAGGTTAGTGAACTTCATACCGTCGTCGAGGCGTGCCGGGAACGGTGCGAAGCCGGGACGCAGCTTTTCCCGCCATGGGCCGAGCTCATTGGTGTTGAAGAACTTTGCCGTCACGCAGCGCGAGGTTTTACAACCGCCGGGAAGATCGTCGTAATAGTCGGGCCAGAATTCCGAAGCCCGCTCCATCTCGACGCCTTGATCGATTATGAAATCGAGCATTTTCGGCGCTTCGTTCACATAGGCTAAGCGCTTTTCATGGCTGGTCCCCGGAGCATCGCTGCCATCTTCGCAGGCGGCATCAAGATAGGTGATGGCCTTCTCGGCGCTCTCTTCGGGATCGACAGTGCGGAGGTAGCGGTTGTTGGGTATCCACATCACGCCGCCCGATTTGGCGGTAGTGCCTCCAATGAAACGCGTCTTTTCAAGAATGACGGCTGACTTACCCGCTTTGCGCATGACCATCGCCGAAGACATCGAGCCTGCCCCGCTGCCGACCACGACCCAGTCAAAGGTTTCGTCAAAATCTGCCATCGCTATCTCTCCTGTATGCTCGCACAAGAGCGCGGCTTGGACTCTCGATCAAGGCCCATCACACTGCATATCGCTCGGGCGCGTTAGGGGGCTGTTCCGCATGGGCGCTGCGCTGCTAGTAAGGCTGAATAGCAAGGGGATTGTCATGATTGACCTGCCGCAGTTCGGAACCATCATCCTGTCGCGCCGCGGCAGATTGCTGACGCTGACGTTCAACCGACCAGATGCGATGAACGCTGTCAATCTTGAGTTACATGACGAACTGGCAGAGGCGCTGCACTTTGCCCGGATCGATAGCGGTTCAGACGTGTTGGTCATTACCGGCGCGGGTCGGGCTTTCTCTGCAGGCGGCGATATCGATCACATCGCTCGCAACGCCGCGACTCCCAGCCTGTTCGATCACGAGGCAGAAATTGCCAAGCGAATCATTTACACCATGCTTGACATCGACAAGCCGATTGTCTGCCGCCTGAATGGCCATGCGGTTGGCCTAGGTGCCACGATTGCACTGTTCAGTGACGTTATTTTCGCATCCGAAAAGGCAAAAATCGGCGATCCGCATGTTCATCTGGGGCTGGTTGCCGGTGATGGTGGCGCGGTGATCTGGGCGGCGAGGATCGGGCTTGGCCGAGCCAAGGAATTCCTGCTTTCAGGGGATCTGCTCACTGCTGCAAAGGCGGCTGAGATCGGTCTCGTTAATCACTGTCTGCCACCGGAAGAGCTGGACAGCGCGGTCGATGCCTTCTGTGACAAGTTGCTGGCAGGCGCGCAATATGCCATTCGGGCGAC
>CANGBE010000107.1 GCA_947451875.1 Sphingomonadaceae bacterium
CGTGCCAAGCTTTACTATCTGCGCGGCCGCACCGGCAAGCGCGCTCGTATTGCCGAGCGCAAGGTTGCCCGCGTCGAAGGCTAAGTGCCGACGGCAGCAAGGCCTCAAAAACATGAGGGGCTCCGGTTCGCGCCGGGGCCCTTTTGCTTTTGCGCAGGCAGGGTTTTCCACAGCCTCAAAGTTAGTGTGTTGCCATCATGATACACCGTGCTAGGTTTCACTTACAACCGAACAGGGGAATCGGGGATGAGCGAAGCTGTAACAGCATCACACGAAGTGGCTTTGGCGCCAGTGCGCGGGCGGGATCGTATCGCTGTGCTGGACATGATGCGGGGGATTGCCATCCTTGGCATCTTTTACATGAACATTCCTTTCATGGCGGGGCCGATTGCGGCCTTGATGGGCGATATCCGATCGATGGGTTGGAGCACTGCCGACCAGCACGTCTGGCAGATCATCGAAGTGACTTGGGAAGGCACCCAGCGGGGTATGCTGGAATTCCTGTTCGGCGCGGGCCTGATGGTCACTGCTGCCAAGGCGATGGATGGCGATGGCCCGGTTGCTGTGGCGGATCTCTATATCCGACGTAACCTGTGGTTGCTTGCTTTTGGCCTGCTTGATATTTTTGGCCTGCTGTGGCCGGGAGACATCCTGCACGTTTACGCGCTCTGCGCGCTGGGCCTGTTCCCGTTCCGCAAGCTCAAGGTGAAATGGTTGCTGACCCTCGGCCTTGCCTTTGCGGCCTTCACGGCGGTCGGCGGGGCTTTCCAGTATGCCGGACGGGCGGAAACCCAGAAGACCTACCAAGTAGCGGTCGAAAAGCAGAGCCACGGCCAGAAGCTCAACAAAGAGGAGCAGGCCGCGGTCAAGGAGTGGAAGGATATCGAAATCCGGATTACCGGAAACGAGCCATTTCTGAACCAGATGCGCGCCGCTGAACCTCCCGCGCGCGCGGGGAACTTTGCTGCCTATGCCAGCTTTATGTGGAACGGCTATCTGGAGATCGTCGCCAAGGGCAGTTTGCTGTTTGGCGTGTTCGAGGCCTTCAGCGCGATGCTGATCGGCATCGCCTTATGGAAGTTGGGCTTCCTGCAGGGTAAACGATCGACGAAGGAATATGTCATCGCGCTGGTGCTCGCCTACGGCTTTGGCATGGGCGCGCGCTACATCGGCACGCTTGAAAGAATGACCTTCACCCCGATCCCCAAGACGTTGTGGATCACCAGTGAACTGGCGCGATTGGCGGTCAGCTTTGGCCATGTCGCGGCGATCAACCTGCTGGCACGGGCCAAGCCGTTGAGCCGGATTATGGATCTGTTCCGCTCGGCCGGGCAGATGGCCTTTTCGCTCTATTTCATGGAGCAGATCGCCGGCATCTGGGTGATGTTCTCGCCCATCGGCATGCATCTGCCCGGGGCTCAAGGCTGGGCACATCTGGCATGGCAGGCGACGATTGTTGTGGCGATCCTGCTGGTTTTTGCCAACGTGTGGATGCGGTTCTTCGTCTCAGGCCCGCTGGAATGGGTGTGGCGTAGCCTCGCCTACAACAAGCGGCAGCCATTTCTGCGTGTGAAAAGCCCAGCTTTGGCCGCGTGAAGCCCGTATTGCATTGACATAGCCGCCCCCGTTCCCCAAGCGCGCCCCCTGTTTCCACTCAGGAGCGACACATGGGTTACCGGGTAGTTGTTGTCGGTGCGACGGGTAATGTCGGCCGCGAAATGATGAACATTCTCGCCGAGCGCGAGTTCCCCTGCGACGAGATCGCGGCAGTGGCTTCGTCGCGTTCGCAGGGCACCGAGGTTGAATTCGGCGATTCAGGACGGATGCTCAAAGTCCAGAACATCGAGAACTTCGATTTCACCGGCTGGGATATGGCCCTGTTCGCCGCTGGCTCCGGCCCCACCGCCATCCACGCGCCGCGTGCTGCTGCCCAGGGCTGCGTAGTGATCGATAACTCGTCGCTCTATCGGATGGACCCGGACGTGCCACTGATCGTTCCTGAAGTGAACCCTGAGGCGATTGACGGCTACAAGAAGAAGATGATCATCGCCAACCCCAACTGCTCCACGGCGCAGTTGGTTGTCGCGCTGAAGCCACTGCACGATGCCGCAACAATCAAGCGCGTCGTCGTTTCCACCTATCAGTCGGTGTCTGGCGCCGGCAAGGAAGGCATGGACGAGCTGTTCGAGCAGAGCCGCAACATCTTTGTCGGCGATCCGGCTGCGCCGAAGAAGTTCACCAAGCAGATCGCCTTCAACGTGATCCCGCACATCGATGTTTTCCTTGATGATGGTTACACCAAGGAAGAATGGAAGATGGTGGTCGAGACTAAGAAGATTCTCGATCCCAAGATCAAGCTGACCGCCACTTGCGTGCGCGTGCCGGTGTTCGTCGGACATTCGGAAGCTGTGAGCATCGAGTTTGAAAACGAGATCACCGGCAAGCAGGCACAGGACATCTTGCGCGAAGCCCCCGGCGTGATGCTGGTCGATAAGCGCGAAGACGGCGGTTACGTTACGCCGGTCGAATGCGTCGGTGACTATGCCACCTTCGTTTCGCGCGTGCGCGAAGATAGCACTGTTGAAAACGGCATTGTCCTCTGGTGCGTTTCAGACAACTTGCGCAAGGGCGCCGCGCTGAATGCGGTGCAGATTGCCGAGCTGCTGGGACGGCGGCACCTGAAGAAGGGCTGATGGCCTTGGCGAATGGCCCGGCTTTGGGCTAGGCAATGGGCGCGTCCGGTAATTCGGGTGCGCCCATTTCGTTTTGAAGGCTCAACCGCACTGTGACCCTGCCCCTTTCTGCTCCTGACACGCAGCTTGTCCAAACTGCCCAAGCTGCGCTGGGCGCAGGAGATATCACCGCTGCCGCAGAGGCATTGGCCAAGCTTTCGGTTGATGGTGCGCGTCATCCGCACGCTTTGTTTTTCGCCAGTCAGGTGCTGATCGCGCAGGGGCGGATGGCAGAGGCGCGTGTCATGCTGGAGGCGCTGACCACCTTGCTGCCGATGAATCCGCATGGCTGGAACGCGCTGGGCAACCTCGCTTCGGAAGAGGGCAATCCCAAGGCAGCGGCAGAGGCCTATGCGCGGGCGGCTTCGCTCGATTCTGCCGGGCTCGATTTTTGGCTTAATCTGGCCTCAGCCCAGATCGACCTGCGCAATTTTGCTGAGGCGAACGCCGCTTTGAATTCGGCCGAGCGGGTCACTCAGGCTGATCCTCGTCAATGGGTGCTGCGCGGGCTTGCCGAGCGCGGCCTTGGTAACAATCAGGCGGCGATCGATGCCTGCTGCAGAGCGCTTGATCTGGAACCGGGCAATGTGGCCGCACGCCACAATTTCGCCGAAGCCCTGCGCGCGCTCGACGAGCAGGAAGAGGCGCTGATGATCATCGGCAATGCGGATGGATTGCCCGAAGTCAGCCGCAACCTGCGCGCCCACCTGCTGGCCGACCTTGGCCGGTTTGATGAGGCTGTGACAACGTTCAAGCAGGTAATTGCGCGGCAACCTGAACTGGCAGACGCATCTGCCAGTCTGGCGCAGGTTCTGCCTCAAATCGGGCGCGGGGCAGAGGCGCTCGATGGCTTTCGCACCGCACTGAAAGTCAGGGCCACCGACCGCGACCTTTGGCTTACAGCCATCGCTACTGCCAAAGATATCAAGCAGGCTGACCAGCTGATCGAATGGTGCGGCGATTGGGACAAACGGTTCGGCGTCGATCCGGCGGTCACGCTGGCGCGCGGCATCGGTCATGCGCTGAAGGGTGAACGCACTGCGGCGATCGACATCATGCGTGGGATACTGCGCGCTAACCCTGAGGCACCCGGCGTCCATGGCCATATCGCGCCCCTGCTGCTGGCCGAAGGCGATTGGGATGCGGGGGAGCACCACGCGCTCGAAGCCAGCCGCCTGTCCCCGCGCGATCTCTCGGGTTGGGCCTGGCTCACCGTGGCATGGCGGCTGAAGCAGGACGCGCGTGAGGAATGGCTGGCCGACTATGACCGGCTGGTGATGCCGGTCGATCTCGGAATGTCCGAAGACGAAATCGCCGCGGTCGCAGCCGCGCTGCATCCACTGCACAAGACAAGCAACCATCCCGCCAGCCAGTCCCCGCGCGGCGGCACCCAGACTCCGGGCATCCTGTTCGACCGTGCCATTCCCGAAGTGCAGAAGCTGGCAACCCGACTGCGGTTGGCGATTAATGACCAGATCGCGATGCTGCGCAGCGATGAAACGCATCCGTTCCTCTCGCGGCTGGCGGGCGGGATTAGCTTTGCCGGATCGTGGTCAGTCCGGCTGGCAAGTGCGGGCTTCCACGCCAACCACATCCACCACATGGGCTGGCTGAGTTCGGCCTGCTATATTGAACTGCCGCCCGAGGTGGCTGCACCCGAGGCGGGGCTGGCGGTGCCGCCCGGCGTGCTGCAGTTCGGGGTTCCCGACGAGACGCTGGGCCTGAACCTTACCCCGCGCCGCATTGTGCAGCCAAAGGTCGGCTCGCTGGTGCTGTTCCCCAGCTATTTTTGGCACGGAACCGCGCCGTTTGAGAGCCAGTCTCCGCGTATGACGGTGGCCTTCGATGCCCTGCCTGCGGGGTTCTAAGTGGGCGAGGTAACGACCGAGTTCCATACCGGCCTTGGCGGCGTGCAACTGGCCGTCCACCGGCTGGGACAAGGGCGACCGGTGATCCTGCTGCACGGCCTGTTTTCCAGCGCCGAGGTCAACTGGATCCGCTATGGCCATGCTGCGCTGATTGCCGCAGCGGGTTTTGAGGTGATCATGCCGGACCTGCGGGCCCACGGCATGAGCGATGCCTCGCAGAACCCAAGCGACTATCCGCACGATGTGCTGGTGACCGATCTGGAGGCGCTGGTGCGCAGCCTTGGCTTGTCTGACTATGACCTCGGCGGATTTTCGCTCGGTGCGCGCACTGCGCTGAAGGGCGTGCTGGCGGGCCTGACGCCGCGGCGGCTGGTGCTTGGCGGGATGGGGCTGGAGGGGCTGGTCAAATGGGGCGGTCGCTCTGATTTCTTCCTCGATGTGATTGACCGCTTCGGCACGATCCCACGCGACGATCCGGCCTATTTCGCGCAGAGCTTCATGAAGACGATGAAGATCGATCCGGTCGCGGCGCGGCTGCTGCTTCATTCGATCGTGGGGCCCCATGCTAGAGAAGGAGGGGGGATTGCCGATTTCTCCGCCGTTACCATGCCGACGCTGGTGGTCTGCGGCACCGAGGATCGCGACAACGGATCGCCCCATGCGCTGGTCGACGCGCTGCCGCAGGGCACGCTCGCGGAAATTCCGGGCACGCACATGAGCTGTGTCTCGCGGCGTGAATTAGGTCAGGCGATTCTTGGCTTCTTGTCTGTCTGATTCTTCGACCAACCGCTCTTGACCGCGCCGCTTCGGGCATTATGCCGTTTCGTCTGAAACCATTCCGTCCTGAAGGATTGCTCATGAAGAAACTCGTCTCGCTCGCGGCTGTTGCTGCCGGCCTCGTTGCTGCTCCGGCCTTTGCCAAGACCACGCCGGCGCCCAAATCTCCAACTAGCGTCGATGTGTGGGTGAAGAAGGCGGACAAGACCTATTTCGACGAGACGGTGAAGAACGGGCAGACCGAATGGGTCTATGAGACCTACATCATGGACGATTCCGCCGCGATTGCTGCGGATGAAAAC
>CANGBE010000108.1 GCA_947451875.1 Sphingomonadaceae bacterium
GCGGCGCATCCACACCCGCTATGACCGCTGCGCCCACACCTTCATGTCCGCCATCTGCATCGCCGCAACCGTCATCTTCTGGTTGTGATCAATGAGTCCTGACCCTAGCAAAAAGCCCGAAAGCCCCGCCGTGACCAGCCGCATGAAATCGCTCAATCGGCGCAACAATAGGCCGTGGGCTAAGTTTGCCACCAGTTCCCAAAGCAGTGACCACTGCGGGCCATTTAGAGGGAATATCTCGTGCTCACTGGACCAAGGGGCGGGGATCATCAGTAGCTCTAGGGCTAGCAGGGGCAGGGCATCAAGCCCGCCTAGAGTGGTATGTACCATTGCCCCCAAGGCAGCGCCGATCGCGATAGTCGGCCACAGGCGATGCAACCTTGTTTGCATGAATTGCCGCGCCGTCAGGCCAGACGCAAACTTCGGCTCTGTGGAAAGCGTGAGCACAAAGCCGCTGAGAAGGAAGAAGAAATCGACGAATAGATAACCTTGCGCGAACCACTTATCGTCGTGAAACAGGTTGTGCCCGTGGTAAAGTAGAACGCTCAGCGCCGCTAGGCCGCGCATGCCATCAAGCAATGGTAGGCGCTGACCTGCCTGTCCCGGCTCTCTCTTTGCGGCTTCCGACATGCCGCCATTTTGCGCGACTATCCCTAACAGGAAGTAAAAATGCGCTTTATGCGGGCTTGGTTTTTAGCGGTGTAGGCTTGCTTTGGAATGAAATTAGACGTGAAAACACATAGGCTATAGCGCAAGCCGCGGCGACGGCGAGCACCCGCACCCACCAGTCACGGCCGAGCAGTTCCGACAGCCAGACGAGGATCGTCAGGTGGACGCAGTAAAGCGGTAGCGAGAAATTGCCCAGCCACTCCATCGCCGGAGCCAGAGCCTGAGGTGGACGGCACATGACCACGAACCACAGCGATATTGGCAGAACGGGAACGACATAAAGGAGATCGCCCCATGCCTTTGATATTGGCAGATATGGCACCACCATCACGGCAGCGAGTGGCAGCGCCAGAGCTAGCGGCCAAGGCGGGGCTGCCGTCCGCGCGCCGCCTTTCCACATGCGACCCATCCAGACGCCAAGCACGTAGGGGAACGCTACGCGAGGGATCGGCATCCACCATGTCTTCGCCGTCAGCGCGCCCACACCCATGGTGTCCGAGCCATGCTTGTTCACTGCCATCACCAGCAACACGCCAAAAGCTGCGGCGATGAACGGCAAGACTTTCGTTGGCACTTTCTTGAGCAACAGCGCGTGGATGAAATTTGCAACAACCTCCCAGAATAGCGTCCACTGCGGGCCGTTATAGCGATAGAATGGCCCGGTGCCGCCCCAGGCTGGGATCATCGCCAGATCAAGCACCACCCACCACAGCAGGGTGAAAAGCGGCGCCATATCAATCACCAGCGCGCGGGCCAGGGCAACGCTTACGCCAACTGCCACCAGCGGAAACAAACGTTTATAGCGAGCCCAAGTGAATTCAAACGCGCCGATCCCAGCCAGCAGTTTTTTCTCGGTTGAAACCGCAAGGACAAAGCCGCTCAGCAAGAAGAACAGATCGACCATAAGATAGCCGCGGACGAAAGGTCCGCGACTGTGATAGACCATCTCAAGGTGGTAAAGCATGATCACCAGCGCCGCCATGCCGCGCAGCCCATCGAGTTGTGACAGGCGCGGGGTATGTGGCTTGGTTTGCGCTGAATCGTTCATTTGGCTGCCCCCTCTGGTCGCGGATCGCCTTGGCCGGCAGCTCCACCAATGCCTTTGAGCTAGAGCAATAAAAGCAAAATGGGAATCCCGGAGGTCTTGTCCCACTAGACTATCCCCACCCAAACCCCTATCTGCCACGCAGCCATGAAGCGTATGATCCTAGCCCTGCTCGCCCTGATCGGGCTTGTCGCCCAACCAGCGACGCTGCAGGCGCGCGGGTTTGGTGGCGGTGCGGCCCAGGTTGGCACTGTTGCAGGCGTGCAGGATCAGGCGCAAAAGCTTGCCGCGCACAGCGAGGTTTTGGCGCAGCCCAAGGCTGACTTTGTCGGACAGCTCAGCGAAACTTTGATCTCGGGCATTGCTGCAATCGCAGCTCCGCTGGTCGCAACGGTTCTCATCAGGATCGACCGCTCGCGCGAATAGACGCGGCGGTTTGGCCATTACCGGCCAGAGCGTGTGATCATGCGTCCGCGCATCCAATCTTCACCTAGATCACCGCGCATTGCCTGCGTGGCCTCCCGATAAAAAATTCAGGAATCTCAATATGCTCGCCACTATCGTCAAGGCCGTGTTCGGCTCGTCCAACGATCGCTACGTCAAGTCGCTTGATAAGATCGTCAAGCAGATCGCCGCTTTTGAGCCCGAACTTGAAGCGATGAGCGACGATGAACTGAAGGCGCAAACCGCGAAGTTCCGTGCGGCTCTGGATGATGGCAACAGCCTCGAAGACATCCTCCCCGAGGCTTTCGCCACTGTGCGCGAAGCATCGAAGCGGGTGTTCGGTATGCGGCACTTTGACGTACAGATGATCGGCGGCATCGTGCTCCACCGCGGCGAGATCGCCGAAATGCGCACCGGTGAGGGCAAGACGCTGGTGGCGACGCTGGCCTGCTATCTCAATGCCATCGAGGGAAAAGGCGTTCACGTTGTTACCGTGAACGATTATCTCGCACGCCGCGATGCTGACTGGATGGGGCAGATCTACACCTTCCTCGGCCTCACCGTCGGCGTGATCGTGCCGAACCTGACCGAGGAAGAGCGCCGTCTGGCCTACAATTCGGACATCACCTACGCCACCAACAACGAGCTTGGCTTCGATTACCTGCGCGACAACATGAAGCACGAGCGTGGCCAGATGGTCCACCGCCCATTCAACTTCGCCATTGTCGACGAAGTTGATTCAATCCTGATCGACGAAGCGCGCACCCCGCTGATCATCTCCGGCCCGACCGACGACAAGAGCGAGCTTTATGTTCGCGTCGACAAGATCGTGAAGGAGATGGTGCCCGAGGATTACGAGGCGGACGAGAAGACCAAGAATATAAACTTCACCGAAGATGGTCTGGAAAAGGTCGAGCGACTGCTTGAGGATGCCGGGCTGCTGGTCGGATCGAACCTCTATGACGTGGAAAACACGCAGGTGGTCCATCACCTCGATCAGGCGCTGAAGGCCAATGTCATGTTCAAGGCCGACATCGATTACATCGTCAAAGACGAGAAAGTTGTCATCATCGACGAGTTCACCGGCCGCATGATGGATGGCCGGCGCTGGTCGAACGGCCTGCATCAGGCGGTGGAGGCCAAGGAGGGTGTAACGATTGAGCCCGAGAACCAGACCATGGCTTCGATCACCTTCCAGAACTATTTCCGTATGTACCCCAAGCTTGGCGGCATGACAGGCACGGCAGCGACCGAAGCCGCCGAATTCTATGACATCTACAAGATGAACGTCGTCACCATCCCGACCAACGTGCCAGTCGCGCGCGTCGACGAGGAAGACGAATTCTACAAGAACACGATGGATAAGTTCGCCGCCATCGCCAAGCTGATCCGCGAAAAAAGCGAGAGCGGCCAACCGGTGCTGGTCGGCACGGTTTCAATCGAAAAGTCGGAATTGCTATCGAAGTTCCTCACCGAGGAAAAAGTCGCCCACAACGTGCTCAACGCGCGTTTCCACGAGATGGAGGCGCATATCGTCGCGCAGGCCGGACGGCCCGGTGCGGTGACCATCGCCACCAACATGGCGGGCCGCGGCACCGACATTCAGTTGGGCGGCAATGTTGAGTTCCGCATCAATGACGAGCTGAAGGACACGCCCGAAGGTGCAGCGCGCGATGCTGCGATTGCCAAGATCAAGGAAGAGGTCTCTGCCGACCGCGATATCGTGCTCGCCGCTGGCGGTCTCTGCGTGATCGGCACCGAGCGCCACGAAAGCCGCCGCATCGATAACCAGCTGCGCGGCCGTTCGGGGCGTCAGGGCGATCCGGGTCTGTCCAAGTTCTATCTGTGCCTTGAGGACGATCTGCTGCGCATATTCGGTCCAGAAAATGCCTTCTCGCGGATCATGAACTCGCAGCTCGCAGATGGTGAGTCGATTGGTTCGAAGTGGCTGTCAAAGGCCATCGAGACCGCGCAGAAGAAGGTTGAGGCGCGCAATTACGATATCCGCAAGCAGGTCGTCGAATATGATGACGTGATGAACGATCAGCGCAAGGTGATCTACGAACAGCGCGCCGACATCATGGATGCTGAGGCGGTAGATGATGTCGTGATCGACATGCGCCGCGATACAGTGAACGCGATTGTCGGAGAAGCCTGCCCGCCGGGATCATATCCTGAGCAGTGGGATATCGACGGTCTCAAGGCGAAGTTGGCCGATGTTGCCGGGGTCCACGCCCCGATTGAGGACTGGCTTGCCGAAGACGGCATTGATCCCGAAACCATAGAAGAGCGCGTCTCTGCCCTTGCCGATCAGGCGATGGACGAAAAGATGGCTGGCGACCACGAAATCTGGCGGCAGATTGAAAAGTCGGTGCTGCTCGAGCGGCTCGATCATTACTGGAAGGAGCATCTCTCCACGCTCGACGCGCTAAGGCAGGTCGTGTTCCTGCGCGCTTATGCGCAGAAGCAGCCGATCAACGAATACAAGCGCGAGGCTTTTGGTCTGTTCGAAAAAATGCTCGAAGTGATCCGTGAGGATGTGACGCGGATTCTATCAACCAGCCAGTTGCAATTTCAGCAGCCACCAGAGCTGCCAGATCTGCCTGATTTTCTCACTGGTCATTTCGATGCTCTGCCGCCTGGAGAGCTTGGTGTTGCCCCGATGGTGGGATCGGATGCCATGCTGGCGACACTAGGCTCCAAGGCTCCGCCGGTTGGTGCGGGCGACCCCTTTGCCCACATGAACCTCTCGCGCAATGCGCTGTGCCCTTGCGGGTCGGGGCAGAAGTATAAGCACTGTCACGGGGCAGTGGAGTAAGCACTCTCCCCTCCCGCTTGCGGGAGGGGGACTACATGGCATCGCCTTAAACCGGATCGAGCACCACTACCGGTATCAACCGGTCGGTGCGTGACTGGTAGATGTCGTAGTTCGGCCAGTTCTTCACGCATTCGGCCCAGATCGCCTCGCGTTCGGGTGAATTCGCGGTGCGCGCACGGGCCTTGAACACCTTATCTTTCACCTGCACCTCGCACTCGGGGTTTTCGAGCAGGTTGAGATACCATTGCGGATGCGTGGGCCAGCCGCCCTTGCTCGCGATGATCACCGGGGAATCGCCGACCTGAGTATAGATGATCGCAATCGTCCGCTGCTGGCCTGATTTGCGCCCCGTAAAGGTGAGCAGCAGGGTGGTGACGCCATTCCAAATATAGCCCGTTTCGCCCTTGGTTTCGCGGTAGACGCGCACATGCTCTTCGCCCTTGAGGGTCAGATCGGTGCCTGCGGTCGCCTGAATCTTTGACGTATCTACCACTGCAAACTCCCGCTGATCTTGCCGGATAGCTTGGCTGGCGCTTGAGCATTTGTCCAGCCTTGCGAATAGTAATTCACATATGGGAAAGTTTGCTTCGCGCTTCAGTCAAGACTGCGCGATACCCGGGTCGAAAGCAGGATCGCGGAATTGGTATTGGCCAGCCGCGCGAGCAGAC
>CANGBE010000109.1 GCA_947451875.1 Sphingomonadaceae bacterium
AGATGCGATGGTGCTCGATGAGGGGACTGACTGGTTTCAGGCGAGCAACCTTGAGATCACCGACATTGCGATCGGCAACCCGGCAACCAATGTCATCCCGCCAAAGGCCTCGGCGCGCATTTCAATCCGCTTCAACGATTTACACACCGGCCAAGGCCTCGCCGACCGGGTGAGCGCGATTGCCGGGCGGCACGGCGGAACGGCGCGCGCGGCGATCTCCGGCGAAGCGTTTCTCACGCCGCCGGGCGCATTTTCGGCCATGGTGGCAGAGGCTGTGGAGGCCGAGACCGGACTGGTTCCAGAGGCTTCGACCACCGGCGGTACGTCTGACGCGCGTTTCCTCAAGAACCTTTGCCCGGTGATCGAATTTGGCTTGAATAACGCCACCATGCACAAGCGCGATGAGGCGGTTGCCATTGCCGATCTTGATGCACTGGCGCGGATTTACCGGCGCGTGGCAGAGGCGGCGCTGAAAGCGTAACCTCACCTAGGGTTTGGCGTGTCGCATATTTTGCTAAGGCCTGCCGACATCGGCACCATTGCCCCCGCCCAAACCGCTTGATAGGCTCTCCCGATTGCAGGCGGGGACCACAGATGAACAAGCGGCTGACACTCTATATCCTGATTGGCATGGTGCTGGGTGCCATTGCCGGTGAACTAGTCGGGGTGCTCGTGCCCAAAGACGCACCAGCGTTCACCTATTGGACCAAGAGCTTTGGCCTGCTCTCTGCCATTTTCCTGAACCTTATCAAGATGCTGATTGCCCCGTTTGTGCTGGCAACCATCGTTTCAGGTATAGCCCATATGGGTGATAGCGCGGCGGTGGGGCGGATCGGTTTCCGGGCGATCAGCTGGTTCATTATCGCCAGTTTCATTTCGATCAGTCTGGGCCTTGTCATGGTCAACCTGTTTCAGCCGGGGGTGGGCGTCAATCTTCAGGCTGCGGCCAAGACTGTGGGTGAGGTCAAGAAGCTGGATATGTTCGAATTTATCGAACACGTCTTCCCCAAGTCGGTGTTTACCGCGATGTCGGACAATAACGTTCTGCAAATCCTGGTATTCTCACTTTTCGCTGGAATCGGGCTTTCCGCCATTGGTGAGAAAGGCGCGCCGCTGGTGAAGGCTGCCACGGCCTTGGCCGATCTGATGATGCAGATCACTGGTTACGTCATGCGTATTGCGCCATTCGCGGTGTTTGGAGCGCTGGCTAAGGTGGTGGCGGAAAATGGGCTCGGCATTCTGGGCACCTATGCCGCGCTGCTGGCTGAGTTCTATTTCTCGCTGCTGATCCTGTGGGCAATCCTGATCGCTATTGGCTGGGCATTCCTCGGAAAACGGGTGTTCACGCTGGTGCGTTATGTGCGCGAGCCAATTCTGATCGCCTATTCGACTGCGAGCAGCGAGGCGGCCATGCCCAAGCTGTTCGAACAGCTAGATCGTTTTGGCATTCCGCGCCGCATTTCGGGCCTGATGATTCCGCTCGGCTATTCGTTCAACCTTGATGGTTCGATGATGTATTCCAGCTTCGCAACGATTTTCATCGCGCAAGCCTATGGCATCCACCTGCCGATCATCACCCAGATCCTGATCCTGCTGACGCTCATGATTTCGTCAAAGGGCATCGCCGCCGTGCCGCGCGCCAGCCTGGTGGTGATTACCGCAACGCTTGCCATGTTCGATCTGCCGGTGGAGGGTGTCGCGCTGATCCTCGCCATCGACCAGTTCCTCGATATGGGCCGCACCTGCACCAACGTGCTCGGCAATTCGGTGGCAACGGCGGTCATCACCAAGTGGGAAGGTATGTTGCAGGCCCCAACGGACCCTGATGCCGACGAACCCCACGCGCCGAGCGATACGCCTGAGCACGGTAAGAAGGGGCTGCATCTGGGTTAGGCAGCGCGGGTAGCTACTTCTTCTTCTCACTCTTGGGCTTGAACGAGCACAGGTCGGCCACGCCGCAGCGCCAGCATTCGGGCGTCCGCGCCTTGCAGACATAGCGGCCGTGCAGGATCAGCCAGTGATGCGCGCCGACGCGGAAGGGCTGGGGGACGCCTTTTTCTAGGCGTTTCTCCACTGCCAGCACCGTCTTGCCCTTGGCAAGGCCAGTGCGATTGCCGACGCGAAAGATGTGGGTGTCCACAGCGAATGTTTCGGCCCCGAAGGCGCAGTTCATCACGACATTGGCCGTCTTGCGACCAACGCCGGGGAGCGTGGTGAGGATGTCGCGGTCCGCCGGAACCTCCCCGCCAAAATCGCGCACAAGGATTTCCGACAGCGCGATCACGTTCTTCGCTTTGCCGTTGAACAGACCGATGGTCTTGATGTGCTGCTTCAGGCCTTCTTCGCCGAGAACGATCATCGCTTGCGGCGTCTTCACCTCACGGAACAGCGCCCGGGTGGCTTTGTTGACCCCAACATCAGTCGCCTGAGCAGACAAAACCACGGCGACGAGCAGCTGGTAGGTATTGCCAAATTCCAACTCCGTCTCGGGCGAGGGGTTAAGCTCGGCGAGGCGGCGGAAGAATTCGAAGGTGTCGGCTTTGTTCAAAGGCCAAGCACCTCACCCATCCCATAGCGTCCGGCATCGCGCCCAATCAGCCACTGCGCCGCCCGCACGGCGCCTTTGGCGAAGATCATGCGGTCTTCGGCAAGGTGGGAAAGGGCGATGCGTTCGTGGTCGCCGAACAGGTTGACGGTGTGATCGCCCGGCACGGTGCCGCCGCGCAGGGAGGCAAAGCCGATGGCGCCCTTGGCCCTGGCTCCAGTGATGCCGTCACGGCCGCGTTCGCTGCTGGTGGCGAGGTTGATGCCGCGCCCCTTGGCGGCTGCTTCGCCCAGCAGCAGCGCGGTGCCGGACGGGGCGTCCACCTTCATGCGGTGGTGGGTTTCGACGATCTCGATATCCCAGTCCTCGCCCAGCCGGCTCGCGGCTTCGCGCACCAGATGGGCGAGCATGTTGACGCCGAGCGAGGTGTTGCCGGTCTGCAGCACGGCGATGTGCGCGGCGGCGGAATCGCACAGCCAGTGGTGCCGCTCTTCAAGCCCGGTGGTGCCGACGACGATGGGAATGCCGGCCGCCATCGCCGCATCAAGGTTCGCTTCCAGCGCGTGGGGGCTGGAGAAATCGACCAGCACGTCGCTCGCCTTGGCTAACGCCACTGGGTCACCGCCCTTGTCGATGCCGCCGGACAGCACTTCGCCTGCCGCTGCGATAGCCGCTGCCAGAGCGTGGCCCATGCGTCCTTCGCTGCCGATAATCCCGATACGCGCCAAACAAGCCTCCAAACGGGACCGTCATCCTGAACTTGTTTCAGGAACTCACGTACCCCTCATTCAGCCCTATCCTTTAGGCACAATGGTTCCTGAAACAAGTTCAGGATGACGATTGCTTTCAGGGATGGGTTTTATTCCCACACGCCCCGCACAGATCGTCCTTCGGCACCCGAATTGTCCTGAGGCTGGGCGCGAGGCCATCGAATAGCTGCAGCATGCCCCATTGCGGATCACCCAGCGCGGCGTGGCCTTGCAGGATAATACGAATCGCTGACATAGCGGCGAAGGCGCCGACCATGCCGACCATGGCACCCAGCACGCCATCGGCGGCGCAGGTGTCGCAGTCCTCGGCATCGAAGGCATCGCCCACCCAGCAGCGATAGCAGGGCTGGCCATCCAGGTGCCCGGCGAAGTTGCCAACCTGTCCCTGAAACCGGCCGACAGCAGCACTGGTGAGCGGCAGCCCAAGCGCCACACAGGCATCCGAAACCGCGAGGCGAGTCGCGAAGTTGTCACAACCATCGAGTACGAGTGTGGCGTCCCCCCCGAGGACCCGCGCGGCATTGTCCCCCCCTACCCTCACGATAGCCGCGCGGGCCTCAACCTGGGCATCAAAGCGGGCCACCCAGTCCGTAGCAGCTTCTGCCTTGGGGCGACCGATGTCGGCTTCGGTGAAGACTGTCTGGCGCTGCAGGTTGCTGGCTTCCACCACATCGTCATCGATCAAGGTTAGCCGCCCGATTCCTGCCGCCGCCAGATATTGCAGGGCAGGGGAGCCGATCCCGCCGCAGCCGATCAGCACGACATGGGCCTTGGTCAGTGCCGCCTGTCCTGCGCCGCCCACTTCGGGCAGCACGATATGGCGGGCAAAGCGGTCAAGTCGATCGGGGGCTAATGGCATGGCGCAGCCTTAGAGCAGGCGTGCGGCACTGGGAAGCGCCCGCCGTTCAGGCGGTGCGCACTTCGTATTGGTGGAGCAGCCGCAGACCAGCCTTCACCAACACGATCGCCATCACAGCAACGAATAGTCCGGCGATCATATCGACCAGGTAATGCGTTCCCTCAATCGGAGTAGCCATTAGCATCGCGACGTTGATTGCAATCATTGGCCAGCGCAGCCGCGCTATTGGCCAGGCCGCAGCCATGTAGAGCACGGCCGAAACAGTATGGAAGCTGGGCGCGCAGACGAGGCCGCGCAGCGCGGTCATATCGATAGCCCGCAGGCTGTGATCGCGTAGCGCCGGAATCATTTGCTCCTGATAGAGCGCCGATGTTGGCATATAAGGGATTGGCCCGTGCCACAGGAAAGCCAGCGGACCTTCCGCCGGCAGGCGCATGAACAGCAGGACTGTAAGCATTGCGCCAAGCCAAAAAGTAATCAGGAATTCGCGGGCCTCATCGGCGCGGTGGGTCCAGGCGAAAGCCGCCATCAAGATGATGGGCGAGACATAGATCATCGAGTAAGCGATTGAGCTGGCTGTGCGCAGCATGGGATATTCGAGCACCACCCGGTACATCGCAATCCAGTCAAAATGCAGCGCACTGTCCATTCTGGCCAGCATCGGATCGGTGAACCCGGCGGTCGCGGCGGCGGCAGGATAGGTTGCAAAAACCCCGAGCAGGCAAGTGACCACAAACAGGAACATGTGTTCGGAAAAATCCCGCAGCCGATACTGGCCGAGGGTTGCCGGGCGATGGGCCGCAATGCGCAGAGCCGCCAAGGTTCCCAGTGCGAAGGCGCTAAGGCCGAATCCGGTATTTGCTATGGAAACGCCAATGCCCGCACGCCGCATCATTACGCCTACGATAATGCAGGAAAGTGCCAGTCCTACCAAAACACAGGAAACAGGAATCCGCGGCCTGCCCACCTTGCGAAGGAATGGGTTTGGCAGCGAATGATCAAGCCACACGGCGTCGCGGACAATCTGAAGCGTCATCAAGAACCGATACTGTCTATAGACGCTTGTGACGCCTTGAACCCGCTGGCCCGGTATTCTCCGGGTCAATCTGGCAGGTGCGATAGAGCAATCGCCCGGTCAAGCGAAGTGAATTCTTGTTATATTTGTTAAACAGAACTGCAATATTGATAGCCGATCAGGCCGAGGCACTGCAGTTCTGCTGCGAATTGAGATGAAGTAATCAGCTTTCTAGCTGGCGCAACAGGCTCCGCACGTCACCATCCATATCGGCGTCACGGGTCCGAAGGTCTTCGATCAGACGTACCGCATGGATCACCGTCGAGTGATCGCGCCCACCGAACTTACGCCCAATTTCCGGATAAGAGCGCGGAGTGAGCACCTTGGCGAGGTACATGGC
>CANGBE010000110.1 GCA_947451875.1 Sphingomonadaceae bacterium
AACAAACGGGTGGAAATGGCCCGCCTTCATGTTGCTCTACCTGTTCGCATTAGCCTATGTTTTCGCGGGAATCACATACTGGAGCGCCGTCGCGCTCGGGCTTTAGAACGAGGACAAGATGGCAGGCAGCGTCAACAAGGTTATTCTGATCGGCAATCTGGGCGCTGATCCCGAAGTGAAGAGCTTCCAGAACGGCGGGCGCATCGCCAACCTGCGAATCGCAACAAGCGAAAACTGGAAAGACAAGGCCACCGGCGAGCGCAAAGAGCGCACCGAGTGGCACACCGTTGTGCTCAATTCGGACGGTCTGGTGGGCGTGGCCGAGCGTTATCTGCGCAAAGGCTCGAAGGTTTACATTGAAGGCCAGCTGCGCACCCGCAAGTGGCAGGATGCATCGGGCAATGATCGCTATAGCACCGAGGTTTCGGTCGGCGGTGTTGGCGGCGTGCTGACCATGCTTGATGGCGCGCCGGGTGCCGGCGGCGGCGCAGGCGGCGGTGGTGGCCAGCGCTCTGGTGGCGGTGACTGGGGCGGTGGCTCTTCAGGTGGCGGCCAGCGCTCGGGCGGCGCTCCGTCAGGCGGCTTCGGCGGCGGCGCACCGTCCGGCGGATTCGCCGACGATCTGGATGACGATATCCCGTTCTGAGGATCAGTCCTTTTTCTTCAGCGAGGCCAGCGCGGCGAATGGCCCGCTGGTGCCCGCACCAAGAAGTCCCGCCCTGCGCCGCACCTCTTCGGCCTGCGGCCCGGTGAGATAGGGGTCTATCGCCAAGGCGACACTCTGGGCGATCTCTTCGCCCAGGTCGAACTGGGTGCCGCTGTAGGGCACATCATCCAGCTCATCCGCTGCCAGTTCAATTTCTTCGTTTGGTACAGCGGGCCGATTATCGGGAACGAAACGCAGCTTGATCGGCTCGTCGATGGTGACGGCCAGCGCTTCACCCGAAACCGCGCAGGACTGCGTGATTGCCGCTTTCAGCCTGCCGGTAGCGGAAACTTCCGCGCCGTTGCGCTCCAGCGAAACTTCGGCCTCGACCGAGTGGACAGCGGGAATGGCAAATCGCGCCGCCAAGGCAGCGCATTCTTCCGGACTGGCGATAAGGTTTAGTGGGGCGGCGAGAATGCTGCGCACATCAACCAGCCTCGTGAACTCGCTCACAGGGCAAAGCTCCCGGCTAGCAGGGCGTCGCTATCGGCCTTGGCCAGCGCCTCGGCCAGGCCGCGCATCAACGCCGCTGAGGCATCCGGCGAAGCGTCATCGCGCAGGGTTACATTGCGGGTGATCGCCTCGCCCAGTGCAGCATTGCCATTCTGTGCCAGAGCATCACGGTAACCGCCAAGCCGCCCGCCCAGCGCGCCCATCAGCTTGCCCATGTGCTTGCCCACCACCAGATCCCCGACGCCGCTTTCACGCAGCTGGCCGTCCATATCGGTAACGAACAGTTCGGTCAGCCGTGCCGAGGGTTCGATCAGCGCCTCGTCGCGTTCCATGCGCAGCAGCACGGCGCTGAGCACCAGCGTTACGGCATCGAATCGCCCGATCAAAGAGTCTGCCACGCCACCTTCCCGGTACCAGCGCGGATCGCGCGACAGTTCCACAATGCGGTGCCACAGCGGGCGAAAGCGGGAAAGATCATCACCGCGTGGGCGCAGCAGGCGCTTGAGGAAAGACATCGGCATTGTTCCTGTTCAGCGGCAATTAAAGCTTGTGAGGCCAAGCGCCATTGCGAAGCGGCGCGCCCGGCGATAAGGCAGGCGCCGATATAGGTTGGTAATGCATCATGGCAATGGTGTGTAGCAGCGTCAGATTGATCGGAGTTTTTGCATGCGGGCATTTCGGAACATTTCAGTCCGAGGGGTGGCGATAGTCACCACGGCGCTGGCAGCTGCCATTGCGCTTTCGGGCTGTGCCTCGATCCGGGATCATCGCGGCTATCTGGTTGACGGCGCGCTTGTCGATGCCGTGCAGCCCGGGATCGACAATATGCAGTCAGTCGAAAAGTCACTCGGCCGCCCGACCTTCACCAGCGAATTCGGTCGCAAGGACTGGTATTACATTTCGATCAACACCAAGCAGGCCGCCTTCACCCGCCCCCGCACAGCCGATCAGACCGTTTTGCGCATCAGCTTTGATGGCAAGGGCAATGTGGAACACATCGAGCGGACCGGCGCGGAACATGCCGTTCTGCTTAATCCCGATAGCCACAAGACCCCGACACTGGGCAAGGAGCGCAGCTTCCTTGAGGATCTGTTCGGCAATATCGGTCAGGTCGGTGCTGCTGGCATGGGCGGTGATCAGCAGGGCGGGACCGGCCCAGCCCCAGGTCGCGGCCCCAACGGCAGCTAGATATTTTTGTCAGGTGCGGCCAAGCCATCTAGCTTGGCCGGTGCCGTCTTGGCGAATTGAGCACTAAACTCTCGCGTTTTTGGGCTTTTTGGGCATCGAAATGACATTGCTCACCGCGCTGCGCATCCGGTTCCAGGCATCCAGTGCAGCAATCTTGTAGGCCTCGGCCAGCGTTGGATAGTTGAAGCAGTTGTCGACGAAGTAATCGACCGTGCCGCCCAGATTGATCACGGCCTGGCCGATATGGATCAACTCGCTGGCGCCCTCTCCGATGATGTGCACGCCCAGAACCTTGCGGCTTTGCCGGTCGCAGATCAGCTTGAGCATCCCGGTATCCACCCCCATGATGTGTCCGCGTGACGTCTCGCGAAAGCGGGCGATGCCGCATTCATAGGCAATCCCGCGTTGCCGCACTTCGTCTTCGCTCATGCCCACGGATGAAAGCTCGGGCACGGCGTAAATGCCATAAGGGTAAGCGCTACCAGCCCCGGGAATCGGCTGTCCGAAAGCATGGCAGGCCGCAGCCCGCCCCTGTTCCATCGAAGTTGAGGCCAAGCTGGGAAAGCCGATCACGTCGCCCGCGGCATAGATGTGCGGGACGCTCGTCTGATAGGTATGCGGATCAACTGAGAGCCGCCCGCGCTTGTCTGGCGTAAGGTGGCAGGCTGCGAGATCGAGCCCTGCTGTGGCGCCGATTCGGCCCGAAGTGAACAGCACCATTTCCGACGCCACCTGCCGCCCATCAGCCAGCAGGCAGACCGGCGAGCCATCAGCGGCGAACTGGATCGATGTCACTTCGCCGCCCAGACGCAGGGCAATCCCGCGATCGCGCATCAGGTGGATAAGGTAATCAACAATCTCGCGGTCGATGAATTCAAGCAGGCGCTCGCGCGGTTCGATTAGGGTTACCTGCACATCGAGCGCGGAAAAGATCGTCGCATACTCTAGGCCGATCACCCCGCCGCCAACCACGGTCAGGCTGCGCGGCAGGCGCGGCGAGAGGATGAACTGGTCGCTATCGAGCACGTTCGTGCCGTTGAAGGGGATACCCGCAGGCCGCCAAGGCTGGGTGCCGGTAGCGATCAGGACCTTGTCTGCTTCAACCTCTTCCTCGATCATCCGATCGCCATCGCAGGCGGCAATGGCGAGGCGATGGCTCCCAAGAAACCGTGCCTCGCCCTGCCGTACTTGCACCCCGTTGCGGGCAAACTGGTGTTCGAGCACGTCGATCTCGTGATCGAGAGTTTTACCCAAACGGGTGGAAAGGTCGCTCGCGTTGATTTGCTGTTTGACGCGGTAGGATGAGCCATAAAATCCCCGCTCGCGCCAGCCAGACAGGTTCAGCGCGGTTTCGCGCAGGGTCTTGGACGGAATCGTGCCGGTGTGCACCGAAACGCCACCCACGCGGTTGCGGTTGTCTACCACCAGCACCGAGCGGCCCAGCTTTGCCGCCTGAACAGCCGCGCGTCTTCCCGCCGGGCCAGAGCCCAGTACCACGAAATCATAGCGCGCCATTGGTCACTCCGCCCGTTGCAGACAATAGAGCGGCGGGAACACGGCTTCGCTTAACTACGCCACACCGATTTTGTGCGGCGACGCGGCTTGGCGGTTGCACACCGGCAAAGGCCATGTAGGTTCCAGCCAAACCAATTACAGAACACCAATGGGAGTCCCCAATGTCCGATGCTGCACGGCCAGTGCCCTTCAAGATCACCGATCCAGAGCGGATTCCGTCAAAGCGCTATTTCGATCAGGGCTTCTATGATGCCGAAGTAGAGCACCTGTGGCCGCATGTCTGGCAGATGGCTTGCCGTCTGGAACAGATCCCCGAAGTGGGTGATTGGGTGGAATATTCCAACCTTGGCAAGTCCGTGCTCGTCGTGCGCACTAAGGACGGGGTCAAGGCCTATCACAACGCCTGCCGCCACCGCGGCGTGCCGCTGAACGATGGCGCTGAACATGGCAACTGCAAGGGCAAGGGCTTCATCTGCCCGTTCCACGGCTGGCGCTGGAACATGGATGGCGAAAACACCTTTGTTTACGGCAAGCACCTGTTCGCTGAACGCCAGCTGGATGCGGGCGATATCGCGCTGCGGGAATGCCGGGTAGAAACAGCGGGCGGCTGTGCGTTCATCAACCACGATAATGACGCGCCATCACTGGCTGACAGCCTTGGGCCGGTGATGAAAGCACTCGACGCCCATGGCATGAGCAACCTGCGTTCTGAATGGTGGTACGGCACCGTCCTTCCGGCCAACTGGAAGGTTGCGATGGAGGCCTTCATGGAAGGCTACCACGTGATGCGCACGCACCCGCAGCTGCAGCGCACTGCTCCTGCGCTCTACAATTCGATGTACGGTTATGACACTGGTGGTATTGGCTTGCCGATCGATCCGGACATGAGCGTCAAGGACAACATCATCGCGCAGATGCGGCACCTTGAGCTGCTGAGCGAAGGCATGGCCGGAATGGTCCACGCCAAGGAACTCGAGGTCATGCGGCCTTTGGTCCACGCTGATTTCCCCGATGATCCCGAACAAGCCGTGATGTTCTTCTTCGGCATGATCAACGATCAGATCCACAAGCAGCTGGGCGCTAAGGGAGAGCCGATCCCCGATCTTAATGCCGTGGCTGTTTCAGACCCGGTGAACGCGGTGGAATTCCTGTTCCCGCATTACTTCCTGCTGCCAATGTTCTCCTGCATGTCGTCCTATCGCATCCGTCCGCTGGGGCCGGAATCGTGCCTGTTCGAGCTATGGTCACTCGCCCCGTTTGCCCCGGGTGAAGAACCGTCGGTGCCGATGGAAATGACCATGCTGCCTTATGACAGTCAGGAGTTTCCGCCGATCCCGCGGCAGGACTATTCGAACATCCCGATCCAGCAGCTGGGCATGCACGCCACTGGCTTTGATTTCATGCGGCTCAGCAACGACAAGGAAGGCCTGATCAGCAATTACCAGCGGATCATCGACGGCTACCTCGCCGGTGCCGATCCGGCCAAGCTGGCTGCAGCGATCAAAACCTTGCAGGGCAATTTCGACGGCAAGATGTTTGACTACGATTTCTGAGGACAAGCCTGATTCCCCGCTGGCGAGCGCGGGATAACGCCGGAAGAAAAGCCCAAGCGGACGGGGGAACCGGCGCTGGTTTGGCCTGAACCGAACAGGCTTGGCTGGTGTGCCTGAATAGGCGAATGGCTGAAAAGCAGCACACCGGTTAGCTTATCAAGCT
>CANGBE010000111.1 GCA_947451875.1 Sphingomonadaceae bacterium
CATCATCTCGTCGGTAAAGCGCAACACCGGTTCGGGCGCCTACGATCACTACATCCAGACCGATGCCTCGATCAATCAGGGCAATTCAGGTGGTCCGATGTTTGACATGGCGGGCAACGTCATCGGCATCAACAACTGGATCATAGCGCCGGGCGGCGGCAATATCGGCATCGGTTTTGCCATTCCGTCTGACACTGCCAAGCCCATCGTCGCCAAACTGATGACCGGCAAGGCGATTGAGCGCGGCTATCTGGGCGTCACCATTGCTGCGGTGAACGATGAAGTCGCCGACGCGCTTGGGCTTGAGCACAACCACGGCGAACTGGTTCAGGGCGTGCAGCCCGATGGCGGCGCGGCCAAGGCCGGTATGCTGCCGGGTGACATTGTCGTGCGGGTAAACAACGAAGAGGTTACCCCAGACCGCACGCTTTCGGGCATCGTTGGCGACACGCCTCCGGGCACGCGCATTCCCATCGACGTGCTGCGCAAGGGCAAGCGGGTGACGTTGAACGCCCTAGTCGGCAAGCGTCCGAGCGAAGAAGAGCTGGCCCAGCTTAACTTCGGTCAGGCACCTGGCAAGGGACCAGCCGATCCACTCAAGCGCGCCAAGCCGGCGACCCCGGGCTTGATTGAAAAATCGCTCGGCTTCTCGGTGATGCCGATGACGCCAGTTATCGCCCGCCAGCTGGGCGTAGCCGATGATACCAAGGGTCTGGTCATCACCACGGTCGACGATTCGTCCGACGCCGCGCAAAAGGGACTGGAGCGTCGGGTGATCATCCTTGAGGCCAACTATCAGCAGGTCAACACCGAAGAGGCGCTGGCCGCGGTGGTCAATGCTGCGCAGGCCGCGAACCGCCCGACGGTTTTCCTGCAAGTGATGGTGCCGGGCCGCGCGCCACAATATGTCACGGTTCGTATGCGCTGAACCCATCGATAGGCAAAAAAAGACCCCGCTCTGGCTTCAGAGCGGGGTTTTTTGTGCCAATTATCAGGTATCTGCCGTTCAGTTCCCTACCGGAGGCTTCACCGCTGGTCCGCGCTGCACCCGCACTGGTTTGCGACCGGTGGCCTGGTCAAGGAAATCCTGATTGGCGGCAGCTGGAACATTACCTTGATCAGGTGCTGTACCATCTTCGGCGCGGCCCTTGCCCTGACCGGCGGGCGAGTTCTGGATCGGATCGATAAGGTTGCCCTGGTCGTCAACGTATTGATAGTTATTGGGGTCAGCCTGAATTGCCTCATCATCAGGCTCGATCTGCCATGCGGGCAGCTTGAGCTGGGTATCAAACTGTTCAACCGGACGCTTGGCCACGGCAACCTTCATGTACTGAGCGAAGGCCCGCGCCGGAGCCGAGCCACCCTGCAGGCCGGCCACCGGCTTGTCATCGTCACGCCCCATCCACACGCCGGTGGTTACGCCGCTGGAGAAACCCAGGAACCAACCGTCTTTGTTGCTCGAGGTCGTGCCGGTTTTGCCCGCGACTGGCCGGCCGATCTGGGCCGCCTTGCCGGTGCCGATATTCACCGCGGTCTGCAGCAAGTCGGTGATTCCGGCCGAAACGTTTTGCTGCACCAGTGGCTGCGAGGCGATCTGCGGGCGCTGGTAGAGCACTCTCCCGTCGATAGTCACGACCTTGCTGATACCATAGGGCTCAACTGAATACCCGCGCGCGGATACCGAGGCAAAGGCCCGGGTCATGTCGATCAGCCGCACCTCGGATGAACCAAGCACCATCGCAGGCTGCGTGTTGACCGGCGTGGTAATGCCAAAGCGCCGCGCCATGGCCGCCACCGCGCCAAAGCCCACTTCATTGCCGATCTGCGCCGCGACCGTGTTCTTGGAATAGGCAAAGGCGGTGCGCACGTCGATTTGTCCAGCGTAGGCCCCGTTCGAATTGCGCGGGCTCCAGCCATCGATAGTCACCGGCTCATCGACCACGGCATCGTCAGGCTTGTAGCCAGCCTCAAGCGCAGCGAGATATACGAACAGCTTGAAAGCTGAGCCCGGTTGGCGAACGGCCAGCGTCGCGCGGTTATAGTTCGACGCGACATAATCCGTGCCGCCAACCATCGCGAGGATGGCCCCATCACGGTCCATCGAAACCAACGCGCCCTGCGCGCCCTTCGGCGCATTGGCCGTGACTGACGCCGCAGCCGTCTTCTGTAAATTGACGTCCAGCGTGGTCCAAACCTCGATCGGCTCGTTGTTGTCGGGCACCAGCAGATCCAGCTGTGGCAGCGCCCAATCGGTGAAATAGCGGACCGCGTTCTGCCCGCCCTCAGGCGCAAACTTCATCGACTTGAGGTCAGTGGCAGCAATATCGGCCTCCGACAGTGTGCCGGCATCCTTCATCGTCTGCAGCACCACAGCAGCACGATCTAGCGCGGCTTTCTGGTCTGCCGTCGGCGCATAGTTGGACGGAGCTTTGACCAGCCCCGCAATGATCGCCGCTTCGGGCAAGGTCAGTTCGGATGCCGTATGGCCAAAAAACTTGCGACTGGCCGCATCAACGCCATAGGCGCCACCGCCGAAATAGACCTTGTTGAGATAGAGCTCGAGGATCTGCTGCTTGGAAAACTTTGATTCCAGCGCCAGAGCATAGATCGCTTCATTGAACTTGCGGGTCGCGGTTTTGGAATTGTTGAGGAACAGGTTGCGCGCGAGCTGCTGGGTGATCGTCGATCCGCCCTGCCGCCAGTGCCCGCTCTGAACTCGCACCCAAAGAGATCGAACAATGCCGACGGGATCGATGCCGACATGCGAATAGAACCGGCGGTCTTCAACCGATGTCATGGCATCCTGCATGACTTTCGGCACTTCACCCAGCGGCATCCACTTGCCGTAGCTTGGCCCCAGATTGAACAGTTCCGTGCCATCGCGGGCGCGGACTTCGATCATCTGGCCCTGCTGGCTCGATTTAAGCTGGTCATATGCGGGTAGCCCCTGCCGCGTAACGAACACCGCCACGCCCAGAAACAGCGCGCCAAGCAGGCCGAGCGCAATGCCCCAAACAATCAGCCGCTTGAACCAGCTGCGCTTCGCCTTGCCGCCCTTGCCGCTGCGCGGAGGAGGTGGCGGCGGGGTATCGTTACCCGATGAAAAGCGGCGGCGCATGGCGTTCTGTGCCATAGATCAGTTGAACCCCTCACGTGCGCGGGCAAACCGCGCCATACTCCGCCACATACTAGGCGATTTGGAACGCAGGGTTAATGGGCAATTATCGCGGCTCATTCTTTCGGTTCAAAATCCAGCGATGCGCTGTTGATACAATAGCGCAAACCGTTGGGCCCCGGGCCATCAGGGAAGACGTGACCAAGGTGGCCTTCGCACTTGGCGCAGCGCACTTCGGTGCGGACCATGCCGTGCGAGGAATCGGTGATTTCTTCCACCACCTCATCGGCGACCGGCGTGGTATAGCTGGGCCAGCCAGAGCCGGAGTTGTACTTGGCATCAGAGGCAAACAACGGCTCGCCGCAACCCGCGCAGCGATACATTCCCGCTGCTTTGTTGCCTTCATACTTGCCGGTAAAGGCGCGTTCGGTACCCGCTTGGCGCAGGATATGGTATTGCTCGGGGCCGAGCTTTTCGAGCCACTCAGCTTCGGTCAGCTTGATCTTGTCAGTCATGTGAACTCCAGTTGAAAGCGATCAAAGGCCTGCAAACAGGGCATACATCCGCGCAAACGCACGATCGCCCTCGGCCTTATTGTAAATTGGCGCATCAGGGACGGTCCAGCCGTGATCGCCGCTGTAAACCTCTATCTCAGCCTTGCGGCCAGCTGCAGCAGCGGCCGCCTTCAGTGCGTCCTTGTCACCCGGCGCGCGGGCATCATCGTTCTTGGCAATGGCGAAGAGATAGCTAGCCTTGGTCGCAGGTAACAGCTTGATCGGCGCATCGACCGCATCGCCAACCAGTCCGCCGCCGTGAAATGATGCCGCAGCGCGAACTCGCGACGGAACCGCCGCTGCAGTGCGCACAGTCATCGGCCCGCCCATGCAGAAGCCGCAGGTGCCAATGCCGCGCTTGGTGTTCACTGCCGCCTGCTTGTCGAGCCAAGCGACAAAGGCCTTGGCATCGCGAGTGGTGGCACCGGGGTTGATCTGGGCGATCATCGGCTTCAGCGTTGCTTGCCCCTCAGGCGTGCGCCATGCAGCGAAGCTGGGGAGCACGGGGGCTTTGCCGCCGCGGTAATACTGGTTCACCGCCAGCACGGCATACCCCTTTGCGGCAATCCAGCGCGCCTGAACCATATGCGATTCCCGCAGACCACCAATATCGGGCCACAAGATCACAGCAGGGTACTTGCCCTTGGTCGGGTGGACGAAAAAGGCATCGCAAGTGCCATCTGGGGTGGTGATGGAGACGGTAGCTTCATTCAGGCCCGCAGGTGTTGCCGCCATTGCCTCACCCGCCATGCCCAAAGCCGCGGCCGCTGCGCCGATCGCGCCAAACTGCCGCCGCGAAAGTGTAGCCTTGTCGTCTGCAAGCGTGAATTCATCGCACATCGGGCTTCTCCTGCATTCAGCGCTTCAAGCATAGCCAGATCAGAGCGGGCTGGCTAGGATCACCTGATGGACGATCCGATTGATATTCGGGCATGGCAGAGACTTGCCCCTGACTTGACCTCTTCAGGCAGGCTGGAAGAAAGCGATGTCTCGCGCCTTGCCGCATTGGGTGTGCGCCATGTTATCAATCTTGCCTTGGCCGAACATCCAGAAGCACTGGCGGATGAGGATGTAAGGCTGGCGTCGGCGGGCATAACCTACGATCATATCCCGGTGCCGTTTGACCGGCCAGAAGACAGCCACTTTGCTGTTTTTGTACAGGCGCTAGAATCCGCCCCGCGCCCGCTACACGTCAACTGCATCATGAACTGGCGGGTTTCGGCCTTTATTTATCGCTGGCACCGCGATGTTCAGGGCATGCCCGAGCCCGAGGCGCGGGCACTGATGGAGCAGCAGTGGTCGCCCGGCAGCAACCCGCACGCAGATGCCCCAGCTTGGGCGCGTTTCATCGCTGGGGAAAGCGCCTGAGCTGCCCCCTTCCCACTTACCCAAGTGTCAGTTACGAAGCCGAATGACTCGCCGATGGATACCGCGCGCCGCGTGGACACTGCTCACTGTTGTCCTCACCCTGCTCATCGCGCTGATGTGCTGGGAGCCGTTTCTTGCCGAGCAACCCGGCCCTCCCCCTCCGCGGCATGTCTACAAGGCTGACATTTCCCGCGACGAATGGGGCGTGCCGCATGTGCATGGCCACACTGATCCCGATGTCGCCTTCGGTGTCGCCTGGGCCCATTCGGAAGACGATTTCTCCACCCTGCAGGATGTTCTGGCGATGACCCGCTGCCGCTATGGCGCGATTGCCGGAGAGGACGGCGCGGGCACAGACTATGTCTGCCACCTGTTCGCCCCGCGTGCGCTTGTGAACCAGCAGTATGACGCCCTGCCCGCCGATACCCGCGCTCTGCTTGACGCCTATGCCGCTGGCATGAACCTCTATGCCGCGCGGCACGGCGATCAGGTCAAACTTGCCCGCCTGTTTCCGGTCA
>CANGBE010000112.1 GCA_947451875.1 Sphingomonadaceae bacterium
ACAATCAGCTCCGCAACAGCGATAACCGACTGAATCGCCATAGTAATAGCCGGCGGAGTATCAATTACTGCCAGTTTAAAGCCCTGTGTTCGCAGCACCTGCAAATCTGCAGCCAGCCGCGAGACAGTGGTCTGGGCGAATGCGGGAAACTCCGCTTCACGTTCATTCCACCAATCGGCCAGCGATCCTTGCGGATCGATGTCGATAAGTACGACCGGGCCAGCGCCGGAGCGCTGCGCCTGCACGGCCAGATGACCAGACAATGTCGTCTTGCCAGATCCGCCCTTCTGCGATGCCAGAGCCAGTACGCGCAAAATCAAATCCCCTTGGATGCAAAGCGCGGCAAAGCGCATGTGCGTTCGCGCTTAAAAGACCAGAACCTCCCTAATTTTCCCTTAACGGCCCGGCAGGGGAATTTTTGCCTGTTATCAGTAAACACACAGAGCGTTGCAGCCTTTGCCGAAGGTTAAAGCTGTGCCAGTAGTAGTAGTTAACGTGTATGCACCGGGCGGGGTCGCCTGATGTTCAGGGTGAAGCAGATGAACAGACGCCTTAATATTGGTTTGAGATTGATGACTGGCCTGATGCTCGTTCTTCCAGCAGGTGCGATAGCCCAAACCACAGATTTGCCAGCCGCAACGAACGCTATCAAGGAATGGGAAGCCTTGTCCAAGCGTGGCGATGCCGAGGCGCAGTTTGCACTGGCTGAGGCCTATAAGTGGGGCAAGGGTGTTAAGCCCGATCTGAAGAAGGCCGAAATGTATTATGGCAAGGCGGCAGCCCAGGGACATATGCAGGCCTCTGACGAATACGGGCTGATGCTGTTTGATCGCGGTGAGAAGGAAAGTGCCTTCCCCTATGTAAAAGCTGCAAGCGACCGCGGTGACGCCCGAGCCCAGTATCTGGTCGCCATTGCCCATTTCAACGGCGACCTAGCCCCCAAGGACTGGGTACGTGCATATGCCCTGATGTCTTTGGCACAAACCGCTGGTTTACCGCAGGCCGGGGTGGCCCTGCCGAAATTTGATCAATTCATTCCGCTCGCCCAGCGCCAGCAGGGTGTTGCGCTCTCCCAGCAGATTGCAACCGAAGCAGAAGCGACGCGCAATCGACAGATCGCTTCTGCTGGCCTTGGAGCAACCGCTGTTCCACCTGCATACGCGCCGCCGCCGATTCAGGCCTTGCCACGGGCAGTGATCCCGGCACCGGAAAATGCGGTTGCGGCTGCGCAACAGACCGCGAGCGAGGCAAATCCGCGAATTGCCGGAGCTGACTATGCGAGGCCCAGGGTAATCGCCCAGCCGCCTGCTCCAAAGCCAGCCTTAGTGGTCGCCAGCGCACCGCCAAAACCAGTTGTTTTAGCTCCATCTACGCCGCGTCCAACGATCACTGCGCCATCGGCTGCCAGCAATGGCAGCTGGCGCATCGAGTTTGGCGCATTCGGAGTCAACGCCAATGCAGATGCCCTATGGTCCAAGCTCAAGGTCCGCCCTGAACTTGCAGGGCACCCCCGGTTCAATGCTCCCGCCGGTAGCGTGATCAAGTTGCAAGCAGGCGGTTTTAGTGAAGAAACAGCCCGCGGCACCTGCGGCAAATTGACTGCTGCGGGCTTCACCTGTGTGCCCGTTCGGAACTGAGACTCATGTCCAGCCCGGTCAGTGAGTCAACGCGTTCCGAACGGATCACCTCACTAGACTTGATCCGGGGTGTTGCGATCCTTGGAATTCTTGCTGTTAACATCGAAGGCTTCGGCGCGCCTTGGGCTGGGGCAATCAGCCCGGACTGGAACGGACCAGCATCGGCCAGCGATCACTTCGCGTATCTTGTCACCATGGTGTTATTTGAGGGTAAGATGCGAGTCCTACTCTCGCTGCTCTTCGGGGCGAGCCTTGTGCTTTTCATTGGCAATGCAGAGGCATCAGGACGCAATGGCGACACCGCACAAATGCGCCGCTTGTTCTGGCTGGCAGTAATTGGTTACCTGCACTTTCTGTTCTGGTGGGGCGATATCCTGTTCACCTATGCCTTGGCCGGTTTCGCCGTGCTGATTGCGCGGCACTTGCCAAACAAGGCCATGGTGCCCGCCGCATTGCTCATCTTCACGGCATGGCATGCCAATGGGATGGCTGCCTCGGTGCAGCCGATTCTGGCCGAGATCAGCCTCAACCAGGCGCAACACGAATTGCGAGTAAATCTCACTGCCGAAGAGACCGCCATTAAGCAGCAACGCGATCAGGAGCACCTCGATGGCCTAGCAGAGATGGCGCGCGAGGCCGGGAGCCTGCCAGCACTCATTCACCACAAGCTCACGCATGAGGCCGACTTTCCGCTCACCATTGCCGTGGTGACCTTTGGCGAAACCTTTCCGCTGATGCTGATCGGCATCGCCCTATTCCGCTGCGGATTCTTCACCGGCGGTTGGCCCCGGCGGCGGCTCAAACAAATGGCCGTCGCGGGAATTATCGTCGGTGGCCTTGCAACAACTGGACTGGCCGGTTTCATTGCCGGACAGAACTTCTCACCCGGAATTGTTCAGGCCGTGCTGGCTTGGTGGACCGCCCTCCCCCATTTGGCGATGAGTCTGGGCTATGCCGCAGTGCTTGTTCTGATCGCGCAGAACGGGGCGGATAGCTGGCTGGCCTCGCGCGTTGCCGCCATCGGCAAGGTGGCGCTGAGTAACTACATCGGTTGCACGCTGATCTTCACCGGACTGTTCTATGGTTGGGGCTTTGGCCTGATAGGAAAGATACCGGAGCGCTGGTATTTGCCGATGGTCTTCACCGCTTGGATTGTCATGCTGCTGATCAGCAAGAGCTGGCTCAAGCGGCATCGGCAGGGTCCAGTTGAATGGCTTTGGCGATCGTTGGCCCAATGGCAGGTAATGCCGTTTCGGCGCTAGAGCTTACTGAGTAAGTCGCACCAGCCCACTCCCAGCGCGGACACTCAACGGAATTGCACGCTATGGGCCGGCCAGCGGGCTGGTGCCGAACGGATGGCAATCGGAAAAATCTAATCCTTGGCGAAGGGATTTTTCGCCGAGCGCAAGTTCAGACGGATCGGCACAGCGTCAAAGCCCAGCTCGCGCCGGATACCGTTGATCAGATAGCGCTGATACGAGGTTGGCAGGTCGTCCAGCCGCGTACCGAACAGCACGAAACCGGGCGGCCTTGTTTTGGCCTGCGTGATATAGCGCAGCTTGATCCGCTTGCCGCCCGGAGCTGGCGGCGGGTTGGCCTCCAGCGCGGAATCGAACCAGCGATTGAGCAGACCGGTAGGAACCCGCTTTGACCATGCTTCGCGAATCTCGAAACCAACGCGGATCAGCTCGTCCAGACCCTTTCCGGTGCGCGCCGAAACCGAGAGCAACGGCACGCCTTTGACCTGTGCCAGACCTTCGTCGAGCGCCCCTCTGATGCCGTTGAACAGGCCCGACGGCCCTTCAGCAACGTCCCACTTATTGATTGCAATGATCAAAGCGCGGCCCTCTTCAAGGACCTTTGAGGCGATCTTGAGATCCTGATGCTCAAGGCCTTGGGTTGCATCGAGCAGAAGCACGACAACCTCGGCAAAATCGATGGCGTGAAGCGCATCGGCGACTGACATCTTCTCCAGCTTTTCGATCACCCGCGCCTTTTTGCGCATGCCAGCCGTGTCGATCAGCCGCACCGGCCGTTCCTCGCCGGTCTTGGGATCGGTCCAGAGCCAATCAACTGCAATCGAATCCCGCGTGATCCCAGCTTCTGGTCCGGTGAGCAATCGGTCTTCACGAAGCATCGCATTGATAAGCGTTGACTTGCCAGCATTAGGCCGCCCGACGATGGCAAGCTTGAGTGGACCGGAGAGTTCATCTTCCTCCTCGGCAAATTCATCGAATTCAGGCTGCTTATCATCCAGATGCGGCAGCAAGGCCTCGAACAAGTCGCCCATGCCTTCGCCGTGCTCAGCTGACAGCGCAACGGGCTCACCAAAGCCAAGAGCGAAGCTTTCGAAAAGGCCGTGATCGCCCTGTTTGCCTTCAGCCTTATTAGCGATCAGGACAACCGGTACCTTCGCTTGACGCAGCCAGCGGCCGATTTCCTCGTCAAGCGGAGTGAGTCCAGCTCTGGAGTCGATCACGAATAGCGCAAGATCAGCCCCGTCCAGCGATGCCTCGGTCTGCATACGCATCCGTCCTGGCAGGGTTGCAGGATCAAGATCCTCCCAACCGGCGGTATCGACAATTGTAAATTCAAGACCCAGCAGGTTGACGTCGCCAAAGCGGCGATCACGGGTCACACCGGGCTGATCGTCGACCAGCGCGAGCTTTTTGCCGACAAGCCGGTTGAACAGGGTCGACTTGCCGACGTTGGGTCGACCGATGATGATGACTTGTGGTTTCATGGTTGCTTAGTCCAGTGGCCTTTCCGGCAGATTTCTGCAAGCTCTGCGGCAAGATCATGCCGAATGGCGACAAATGTTGCCGCATGTTAACCATATGTATAAATCCTAGGGTTACCTCATCCAGTCATGGAACGAGGCATGACTCTCCGCACCACCTTTGCACTGGCAGCAGCCTTGGCGATAAGCGCTATCCCGGCCAACGCCAGCGGCGTATCCGAATTTGCGCTGGTAAGCGGCGGCGGGGCCATAACGTTGCCTGTGGCGCTGCAATGCGTTCCTTATGCCCGTTCAGTGTCTGGCATCCAGATTCGCGGTGATGCTTGGACATGGTGGGACAAGGCCGCTGGCACTTATGCGCGCGGCTATCGACCAAAGGTTGGAGCGGTAATGGCGTTCAAGCCTTACGGCAAAATGGAACTCGGCCATGTTGCGGCGGTGAGCAAGATCGTAGATTCGCGCACTATCTTGCTCCGTCACGCCAACTGGTCGCTAATCAACGGGACGCGCGGCCAGATCGAAAATGACGTCCAGGCAATGGACGTTTCGCCGAACAATGACTGGAGTCAGGTGCGAGTCTGGTTCGCTCCGCTGCAGGGTCTGGGCGGCACAGCATGGCCGGTGCAGGGCTTCATTTACAACGAAAAGCCGAGATCATTTAAGCTTAAGGCACGGCCAAGCGACACTCAAGACCCGAACGATATTTACGTCAACGACCCCATCGGCGCGATCATAGCAGCCTATCGGAGCTAGGTTCAGTCCGCTTTAGCCACTGGCGCGTCGTCACCAAGATCTTCAAACCAAGCTTCAACTTCACCATTGAGCTTCAGCGTCAGCGGCTGGCCCTTGCGGTCCATCGTCTTGCCCGCCTGAACCCGCACCCATCCTTCGGAAATACAGTATTCCTCAACATTGTGGCGCACGACGCCCTTAAAACGGATGCCTACACCGCGTTGGAGCAAGTCCGCATTGAAAAACGGACTACGCGGATTGATCGCGAGGTGATCGGGGGGAAGGTCCGGGCCGGCAGAGATGGTTTCATCGCTCATGCACCGCGCCATTAGGCAGCTTTGCTCGCTTGTCAATTCACGCGAGGCCATCTAAGGGCGCGCCTTCCGCTTCTAGAGCGGGCGCGTAGCTCAGCGGTAGAGCACAC
>CANGBE010000113.1 GCA_947451875.1 Sphingomonadaceae bacterium
CGAAGCGCAAGTTCAATCCCGCCTGGCAGAGGGCATGACACCAGATAATCCGGTAGTCGCTCTGGCGCGTCCCGACATCGATTTCAGCGCGATCGACGGCGCGGCGCGTATGGTTGGCGAAGCTACCCGGCAGGCGATGATGGTGGCCTATGTCGATGTATTCTGGATTCTTGGCATGCTGTGCTTTGTCGCGACGCCGCTCGTCCTGTTGTTACGCCGATCTTCTTCGCTGCCAACTCCTGCCCAGATAGCGGAAGCCAGCCACTGATCGGGCCTTGTGAAGAAGGCTATTTCTTCTTTTCAGGCGCAACACTGATCCGCACTGTCTCGCCGTTATGGCCGGGGAAGTCTGTGAACAGCGCTTCTACCAGATTGGGGACCAGATATTGCAGACGGTTTGAGGTCGAGGCCGCTTCTGCCTTGCCTTCAAACAGGCGCTTGCCATCATCCTTACGGTCAATCTTCAAGGTTACGCCGCTGGTGTACACCGTCTCGCTGTCATAGCCGCCGTCAAACCACGGATCGTACCAGCCATAGCCCCACATGCCATGCGGGCCCATTCCGTATGGCCGGCCGTAATAGCCCCCACGATAGCCAGGATAATAGCTGCCGCGGCCATAGCCGAACCAAGGATTCCAGAGGGGATCAGCGCGAAAACCGGTTGTTGTTACCCGCTGGTGCCCCTTGTCTACGCCGTAGTCGAAACGGACGAGCATCTGGGCATGGGCGGGATCCGAAGGCACATAGCCCAGTTTTGCCATCTGGGCATCGACCAGTCGGGCATATTGGCCAAATTCGATGCCGCCAGACAAGGCCGCATCGTCAGCCACCACGGCATAGGTCTGGCCCGAAGGTGCGGGCAATTCAGCTTGAAAGCGCTTGACCTTGGCGTTGAAGGTTTGAGTGCAGGCAGATACGGCAATCAGAGCAAGCCCGGCTGCAGCAATTTTAACGCGCGCGGCAAAGGTTTTTGTCATGATCGTTCCCCAGTCTCCCGCGCAAGGCAAACTATCGCTAGCCAAGGCGCAGGAATGTCTAACAGGCAATCTGGACTAGGAACAAGGGTCTGAACAGGGGTTGAATGCGCCTGTTACAATTTGGTTCAACCGCGCACGAGACCCAGCGCTGCATAAGCCTTTTCCAGTGTCGGCACGGCCAGTGTCCGCGCCTTTTCCGCGCCAGCACGCAGGATAGCATCAAGGGCATTCCGATCCTGCCGCAAGTGGACAAAGCGGTCATTGATCGGCGCGAGCTTGGTGACCAGCAGTTCGCCCAGCGCGGGCTTGAACTTACCGAAGCCTTCGCCGCCGAATTCGCTCAGCACAGAGTCAACACTAATGCCCGCCATCGCCGCATAAATGCCGATGAGGTTGGCAGCCTCGGGCCTGCCTTCAAGGCCGGCCTTTTCCGAAGGCAGCGGTTCGGGATCGGTCTTGGCCTTCTTCACCTTGTTCATGATCGCATCGGCATCGTCGGTCAGGTTGATGCGGCTCATGTCGGAAGGATCAGACTTGCTCATCTTGGCCGAGCCATCACGCAGGCTCATGATGCGGGCGGCTTCGGGCGGGATGATCGGATCGGGCAGGGTGAAGACCGGAGCCTCTTCTGTAGCGAAGTCATTGTTGAACTTCTGCGCGATGTCACGCGCCAGCTCCAGATGCTGCTTCTGGTCTTCGCCCACCGGAACGTGGGTCGCCTGATAGAGCAGCACGTCTGCCGCCTGCAGCACCGGATAAGTGAACAGCGCGATCGAGGCGCCTTCGCGATTCTTGCCCGCCTTGTCCTTCCACTGCGTCATGCGGTTCAGCCAGCCCATGCGGGCTGTGCCGTTGAGCAACCATTGCAGTTCGGCGTGCTGAGGGACCTGCGCCTGATTGAACAGGATCGAGCGGCTGGGATCGACCCCGCAGGCGACCAGCGCGGCAGTCATCTCGCGGGTATTGGCGGCAAGTTCAGAAGGCACATGCGGCTGGCTGATGGCGTGCAGATCGGCGAGGAAGAACAGGCACTCCCCCCCCTCACTTGTCATGGTTTCCTGCATGGCCACCCAGTTGCGGATCGCCCCGAGGTAGTTGCCAAGGTGGAGATTGCCCGTGGGCTGGATGCCGGAAACGACGCGCATTGGACTGGTCCGCTCTGTCAGGAGGCGCGTTTGCGCCTGAGGAATTTAATATCGTCCCGGGTGAAAGCCCCGAGAATGAAAGTGAGAGCCCCATAGACGAGGCTACCCGCTGAAACCAAGAGGCCAAGTGCAAGGAAGCGCACGAACCAAGTCCCGTGCAGATAGGGGGTGAGCAGGCCTTGCGTCATCCACAGCACCACGCCCATCGCCAGTGCCGCCAGCAGCAGTCGCCATGCGCGGCGCTTAAGTCGGGCGTCAGCCGCGAAGTGGCCGCGTTTTTGCAAGGTGAAATAGAGCAGAGCGGTGTTCACCGTCGAGGCCACAGCAGTCGCGAGCGGCGGGCCCATATGTTGCAGCGGCACGATCAGGGCGAGGTTGAGCGCAAGGTTCACCAACATCGAGATAACCGCAAAGCGCACCGGCGTTTTGGTATCGTGCCGCGCATAGAAGCCCGGGGTCAGCACCTTGACCAGCACATAGCTTGGCAGGCCGATCGAGAAAGCGGCAAGCGCCTGTGCGGTGAAATGCACGTCCTGAGCATCGAACTTGCCATAGCCGAACAGCCCGGCCGCAATCGGCTCACCGCAGACCACCAGCGCTACGGTGGCGGGCAGGGTGAGCAGCAGGGCCAGCTCCAGCCCGCGATTTTGCGTTTCCATCGCCGCCGCGTGCTCGCCGCCGCCAAGCTGTCGCGAGATCATGGGGAGCAACACAGTGCCGAGGCCAATGCCGATCAGGCCGAGCGGCAACTGGTTCAAGCGGTCGGCCATATAGATGTAGGTAACCGAGCCGTGCGCCAGCAGCGAGGCAGCCAGCGCGGTTGAGATAACAAGGTTGATCTGCACCGCGCCAGCCCCCGCAGCGGCGGGCCAGATCAGCTTGAGTAGCCTTTTTACCTCAGGCGTCAGGCGCGGGCGGCGCAGCTTCAGGCTTACGCCGTTCTGCTTGCACGACCATGCCAGCCACAGGAATTGCAGCAGGCCGGAGATGGATACGGCAATCGACTGGTTGCGCGCCGTTTCCAGCGGGTCGCTGTTGTGGAAGACCAGCAGCGCTACAATCAGCGTCAGGTTCAGCAGGATCGGCGCGGCGGCGTTGACCCAGAACTTGTGCAGCGAATTGAGGATGCCTCCCATCAGTGAAACCAGACTGATGAACAGCAGATAGGGAATCTGCATCCGGCTGAGCGTTACGGCAAAGGCGAACTGTTCCGGTGCGACACCATTGAATTTACCCGACAAGGCGAATGTCACCGGCCAGGCGAAAATCTCAAGCAGCGCGGTCATCACCAGCAGGACTGGCAGCAGAACAGCCAGCGCGGCTTCGGCAAAGGCGAGCCCGGCGGGCAGCCCGCCAGCTTCTTTGTCAGCCACCCGCGCGTTGAACATCGGGATGAAGGCCGAGGCGAAAGCGCCCTCGGCAAACAGCGCGCGGAACATGTTGGGCAGGCGGAAAGCAACGAGAAACGCATCTGAAGCGAAGCTTGCGCCGATAAACCGCGCAAACAGCGAATCGCGCACAAGGCCCAGCACGCGGCTGACCAAGGTCAGGCCGCCTACGGTGCCGAGTGCTTTCGAGAGATTCACTTCAAGGCTTCCTCACCCAAATCGCGCTGGCCACATATCCTCACTTGGAGGAGATTGGCCAACTCATTCGTTTAACGTCATCCTGAACTTGTTTCAGGATCCATTTCTCGGCCTAGCCTGCAAGTGCAGTGAAAACGCAAACCGCGCGGTTGGCTTCTCTCCGGCAGAGGGCAGGGCTATCGGCACAATGGATCCTGAAACAAGTTCAGGATGACGGTTTGAGGGGTGTTTGCCTTGCTAGCTCAGGCGTTACCAGCCGGTGCGCCAGCGGCTTCAGCTTCTGCTGCCTGGGCTGCCAACTGCTGCAGGTAGAGCCCGTTGAAATCAATCGGCTCAAGCATGAACGGCGGGAAACCGGCATCGCGCACGGCATCGGCAATCACCCGGCGGGCGAAAGGGAACAGCAGGCGCGGGGCTTCGGCATAGGTGAACATGTGCATCTGCTCGGGCTCTAGTCCGCGCATACCGATCAGACCGCAGTAGGAAAGATCGACGATGAACGCTGTGCCGTTTTCGCTCTTGGAATTGAGCGCAATTTTAAGCTCGACTTCGTGCACTTCGCCTTCGATGGCCTTCGCTGCGATGTTGAATTGCACGTCGATGTTTGCCGTATCGGTCCACTGGAAGCTGGCGGGAGCGTTGGGGTTCTCAACCGACAGGTCTTTGACATACTGCGAAATAATGCCAGCAGCAGGACCAGTGTCTTCGCCGTTGGCGGCGGGGCCATCCAGGTTGAGGTTGGTAATCACGTTGCCATCATCGGCCATGTCGTGGGTCTTTCTTGTAGGCTTGAACTGCAGTTGGAGGCGCGCCTAGCACCGGGGCTGTCTGGCGGCAATGCCCGGATTAATGGTGCGCGATGCGGGCCAGTTTCGGTTGGGCGCGAAAAATTGTCACAATGGCGACGCTCACGCGTTGTTCATTTGTAATCACTACCCATCTGGTGCACATTGAGTTTCACCGCGCTTTGGCGCCAGAACTGGATTTTTTGGGCGTGACAGTACAGATCGTAATCCTCGCCATGATCGCTGCCTTTCTGGGGCTGCGGCTTTATTCGGTTCTTGGCCGCCGTGCCGAACATGAAGAAGAGATCGTGCCCGGCCGGTTTGACGGCGGCAGCGATTCGCTCGTTCCGCCCGCTCTGCGCGTGCCAGCAGTCAATGATCGCCCGCCAGTGCTCCTGCCGCAGGGAACGCTTCCGGTTGCCGAACGCGCGCTGCGCGAAATCGCGGCCGTGGATCGCCGCTTTGATATCCTCAGCTTCCTTTCTGGGGCGCAGGGTGCCTATCGCATGATCCTCGAAGCCTTCTGGCGCGGGGACAAGGAAGAGCTGGCCCAACTGTGCGACCGTGACGTTTACGAGGGCTTTGTTGCAGAGATCGACGCCCGCATCGCCGCTGGCGAAGTGCTGGAAAACCGGCTCGTGCGGATTGAAGATGCGACGATCACGACCGCGTCATACGACGCTCCGATCGCCCGCGTAACGGTGCGCTTCACGGCGGATATTGCTGCGGTTACGCGTGACAAGGACGGCACTGTTGTTGCCGGCTCGATGACCGACGCGGTGCAGGCGCATGACCTGTGGACGTTCAGCCGCAATCTCAAATCGGCTGAGCCTGACTGGTTGCTCGACGAGACTGACGAGGCCTGATTCCGATGAGAGCTTGGGGCCGCGTCGCGACCGCAGCACTTCTGGCATATGCCGTTTCAGCCTGTACGCTGATCCCCCAGACCCGCCCGCCAACGGGTTATCCGGCACCTGTGCCGAGCCCGACGCCTGTGCCCGCTCCGGTGCCTGTCC
>CANGBE010000114.1 GCA_947451875.1 Sphingomonadaceae bacterium
AGAAGTGCAGGAAAATCAATTCGTTCATAAGGGTGACGTGCTGTTCCGTATTGATCCAGCCGATTATCAGGCCAGTGTTTCTGCCGCAGAAGCGGGGCTTTCCGGTTCAATTGCCGATGTCGGTTCTGTCCGCGCAGACCTCGCATCGAGCCAAGCCGATGTCGTCAAGGCACAGGCACAGCTTGCCTATGCCCAGTCGGAATCCAACCGGCAGCGTTCGCTCGCGAAAGACGGCATTTCATCGCAGGCGCAAGTCGACTCGGCAGACCTTGCCGTGCGAAACGCGGCAGCATCCATCGCGGCCACCCGAGCTAAAGTCGCCAGTATTGCCGCGCGGCTACCCGGCGGATCGGGCGATACCCAGCCAGCGCCGCGTCGCGCTGCTGCAACTCTCGAAACCGCCCGCATTGCGCTCGGCAACACGGTAGTGCGCGCTCCGCAAGACGGCGTCGTTACCAAGGTAAATCAGGTGCAGGTTGGCACCTATGTAACCTCCGGCAAACCGCTCTTCGTTCTCACTGGAACGCGGTACTGGATTGAAGCCAACTTCAAGGAGAACCAGCTGCGCTATATGCGGCTTGGCCAGAATGCAGTAATCCATATCGACGCTTTCCCAGATAACGAGTTAAAGGGCCATGTTGAAAGCTTCAGCCCCGGCACCGGTAATAGCTTTTCTGTTCTCCCGGCTGAGAACGCGACCGGCAACTGGGTGAAAGTGACACAACGCCTGCCAGTGATTATTTCGATAGATGTGACGCCGAAGGATATTCCGCTCCATGCAGGCCTAAGCATTGATGTGAGCATTGATACTGGGCACCAGCGTCGCCTGTTCGGGACTGACGTGCCGCCAGTATCACCGCGCAGTGCAGTTTCGGCGCAGCATTGATCAAGCCATGAAGCGTTTCCTCCTTACCGCTGCCACTCTGGCTCTGCTGACCGGTTGTAAGACCATCGGGCCGAATTTTCAGCGCCCTACTGCACCATCAGATTCAGCCTATACTGCTGCAACCAATGTGGCCGCGAGAGGTCCGGCAGCAAGATTAGGGGAAGGCCCCCAGGCGCGCTGGTGGGAGGCTTTCGGATCGGCAGACCTGAATGCTTTGGTCGCACGGGCGCTGGCAGGAAACCAAAGCCTCGCCGCCTCCATGGCAACGCTTGAGCGCGCTCGTGAGGCCGTGACGGCGGCTAATGGGCGTCTTCAGCCACAGGTTAATGCCAATGGCCAAATCGAGCACGAAAAGGTGAACCTTGGCGCCTTTGGTTTTGACTCAAGTACATTTGGCATAGCCATCGATAACCCAGAGTTCACGCTCTTTTCAGTTGGCGGCGGGATCAGCTATGACATTGATCTGTTTGGCGGAAATCGCCGGGCACTAGAGCAAAGCACAGCTGACGCAGAGGCGCAGCTGCATGAGACCGAGGCGGCCCACCTGACCCTTGCCGGACGTGTGGTGATGCAGGCGCTAATGATCGCCGCGCTTAACGACCGGATAGCAGCGCAACAGTCGCTGGTTAACGAAGACGAGCGAAACGTTACCCTTACGGAGCGCAAACAACAGGGCGGCGCAGGAACGCTGGTTGAAGTGCTGACTGCGCGCCAGCAACTGGCAAATGACCGGGCCGGCCTTCCCCAGCTGGGTCAACAGCGCACCGAAGCGCGCAATCTGCTCGCGGTTCTGCTCGGCAGCACGCCGGGTGATCTAGGCGCGACTGACTTTTCGCTGGCCGCCCTCAGCCTTCCCGCTCAGGTTCCGGTCACCCTGGCTTCAGAACTGATCCACAAGCGACCCGATATCCTTGCTGCCGAATCCCGTCTCCATGCGGCGACTGCCGCGATTGGCGTGGCACAGGCGCGGCTCTATCCGAGCGTATCATTGGGGGCTTCGTTCTCTCAGATGGCAACCCACCCGGAAGACCTGTTCAAGAGTTCAGCCAACAGCTTCGCCCTGCTTGGCGGAGTATCGGCGCCGATATTCCATGGCGGCACCCTGACTGCTGCCAAGCGGGGGGCCGAGGCAGAAGCCAAGGCATCCGCGGCGCGTTACCGCCAGACAGTACTCGAAGCTTTCGGGCAAATTTCAGACCTGCTTTCCGCGCTGGACAGCGATTCCCGCTCGCTCGCGCTGCAGAATGATGCCGCCGCGATTGCCGAGCGCTCGCTCGGCCTGTCGCGTCGTAGCTTTGCCGTAGGCAACAGCGGTGTGTTGCAAGTGATCGAGGCCAGCCGCAGCGTTGAACGCACCCGCATCGCGCTGGTCGATGCCCGAGCGCGGCAGTTTGTAAACGTGGCAAGGCTCTATGTCGCCACTGCAGGGGGCTGGACCGAAGCCCAGCCCTAGGCTCAAATACCCATGCAGAGGTATTTGACCTCCATATAGTCATCCAGCCCATGCCGCGAACCTTCGCGGCCAAGGCCTGACATCTTCACCCCGCCAAACGGCGCGACTTCGGTGGAGATCAGGCCGGTGTTGATCCCGACAATGCCCGATTCCAGCGCCTCGGCCACACGCCACACCCGGCCAATGTCCTTGGCGTAAAAATAGGCCGCGAGACCGAATTCGGTATCATTGGCAAGCCGGATAGCCTCGGCCTCATCCTTGAAACGAATGACACCGGCCAGAGGCCCAAAGGTTTCTTCACGCGCCAGCTTCATGTCCGCCTTTACATTCGCCACGACAGTTGGCTCGTAAAAGCTGCCACCCAGCGCATGGCGTTTGCCGCCTGCAAGCAAGGTTGCGCCACCTGACAGGGCATCTTCAAGCTGCTCCTCCACCTGTTCGACGGCGGCAATGTCGATCAGCGGGCCAACCACAGTGCCTTCATCCATGCCATAGCCGATCGGCATGGTCTTGACCCGCGCCGCCAGCTTCGTGACGAATTCATCATAAACCGCGTCCTGCACGTAGAAGCGGTTGGTGCAGACACAGGTTTGGCCGCAGTTGCGGAACTTCGAGATGATCGCGCCTTCTATGGCGGCATCAACATCGGCATCGTCAAACACGATAAAGGGCGCATTGCCGCCCAGTTCCATCGAGACTTTCTTCACCGTCTCGGCACATTCGCGCAGCAACTGAATACCGATCTCGGTCGAGCCGGTGAAGGTCAATTTGCGCACCTTGGGGTTGCGGGTCAGCTCGCCGCCGATGGCGCGGGCCGATCCGGTGACAACGTTGAACACACCAGCCGGAACGCCTGCCTCCTCAGCCAGAACTGCCAGAGCGAGGGCCGAATAGGGTGTGGCCGATGCCGGCTTGAGCACCATTGTGCAGCCTGCGGCCAGAGCCGGACCCAACTTGCGCCCGATCATCGCTGACGGGAAATTCCACGGTGTAATCGCCGCGACGACGCCGATCCCCTGCTTCAAGGTAACGATGCGCCGGTCTGCCGCGTGGGAAGGAACCACTTCGCCATAGGCACGCTTGCCCTCTTCGGCGAACCATTCGATGAAGCTGGCCGAATAGGAAATCTCGCCCTTGGCCTCGGCAAAAGGCTTACCCTGTTCGCGGCTGAGCAATTCGCCCAGTGCATCCTGATTGGCGATCATCAGATCGAAGAACTTGCGCATGATCTTGGCGCGATCACCCGCCGTTTTGGCCCTCCAAGACGGAAGAGCGGCTTCCGCGGCATTGATGGCGCGTTCGGTCTCGGTCTGGCCCATGTTCGGAACCGTGCCGAGCACTGTGCCCTTGCCCGGATCGCTGACATTAATGGTCGCGCCGCTATCGGCATCACACCACTTGCCATCGATATAGCACTGCTGCTTCAGGAACCGGGTGTAGCTCATGGAAACCTCGTTCGTCTGGACGATCTCGTCTGAATATGGGCGCAATGGGCGGGAATTTTCTTGCCGTCCAGCCCCAACCCCGCATGATCGCGGCGATGATTGACTGGCGGAGAAACAGGCATGGCCAAAGCCCTGCATGCGCTGGTCCAGATCAAAAGCTAAGGCAGATCACTGACGCATTCAGTGGTGCGGAAATAGCGCGTCTTCGGGCGGTCAAACAGGTTGTGCTCGTCCTCGAATACATCGGCAGGCAGCTTGCCCTCGCTCACCATCCAGATCAGCCCGGCAGCAGCCTTTGGATCGTCATACCAAAGCTCGGTGATAACATCGAACTCGGGCTCGTGGATCTCTTTTGTATCGAGCTGCGGCATCGGATCGAGATAGCGCCGCGCATAATAGCACATCCCCGGCTGGGTATATTTGCCCGCAACCTTGGTGTGGACGTTCTCGTAATAGGCGCGGAAATCCTCAACACTCATGCCGGAGCGGCGCTTGAGACCGATGATTATCTTGGTGATCTCCTTGGCCATAGCGGTCAGTCCTGCTCAACCCATTTCGTCGTCGTTGCCCGCGGACTCAGGTACTTGGTGTTGGTCCAGCCGCCATCGACGACAATCGACTGGCCGTTGATCATCTGCGAGCCATCCGAGCACAGGAAGGCGATAACGCTGGCGATATCTTCCGGCTTGGCAAGGCGCGGGTATGGTGTGGTTTCCACATTGGCGCGCTTGAATACTTCATCTTCAAAGCGGTGGGCGACCATCTCGGTCATCGTCACGCCTGGGGCGACGCAATTCGAACGAATGCCGCGCGGACCATATTCGCAGGCCATGTGCTCAGTGAGTGACTTGAGGCCACCCTTGGCCGCCGAATAGGCTCCGCCGCGCCTGCCGCCGACATGAGCGAAGGTCGAGGTGACATTGACGATCGAGGCACCGTTATCCAAATGCGGCAGCACTTCGCGGCACAGCCGGAAGGGTGCCTTCAACATAATGTCCATCATGCCATCGAAGTCACCATCGCTCGCCTCGTGCACCGGCTTCGGACTGCCGACTCCAGCATTGTTGACGAGGTAATCGAGCCGACCAAACCGTTCGAGCGCCAGTGCGACAACCTTTGCCGGGGCATCATCGGCTGTTACATCAACGGAAATCGTTGCAACCAGCGACGGATTGCCGATGGCCGCCTCCAGCGTCGCCAGCTTACCGGTGTCGCGACCGACGCCGACCACGGCGACACCCTCGGCCGCCAGCATCTTCGCGGTTTCCAGCCCTATGCCGCTACCTGCGCCGGTAATGATTGCAACTTTCACAGTGCTGACTCCGCAGAAATATCAAGTTGCGGAGTGATAGCCCCGGCCCGCGCCCACGTCGAGAACGCCACTGCGGTATTGCCTCACGCCTTGCTTGGCGGGCGTAAGCGGCGCGGCTAGAGTCTTTGTCATGACCATAGACAACAGCGCCCTCGTCGGCATCCGCGTAATCGACATGTCCCGTGTATTTGCCGCTCCGGTTGGCGCACAGATTCTAGGAGATCTGGGCGCAGACGTGATCAAGATCGAGCGACCGGGCATCGGTGATGACGGGCGCGGCTATGGTACGGCTTGGGTCAAGGGCAAGGATGGGATTGAAACCAAGCAGTCCAGCTTCTTCACTGTGTCCAACCGCAACAAACGCTCGATCACGGTCAACCACTCCAAGCCCGAGGGGCAGGAAATCA
>CANGBE010000115.1 GCA_947451875.1 Sphingomonadaceae bacterium
GGCGATCTGGGCGGACGCTATGAGCCGGGTGACCAGAAGGTGCCCGAGGGCCTGACCTATGAAACCCTGCCTTTCGTCGCCATCCGTGAGTCGATTGCCCCGGTGATTAGCGCGGTGAACGGCATCTGTCAGGCTGGCGGGCTTCTGATTGCTATGCTGAGCGACATTGCCGTGGTCAGTGACCGCGCGACTTTTCGGGTGCCCGAGTTATTGCGCGGGATCGTCGATGCCACCTATGCTTCAATCCTGCCCGCCCACGTCGGTATGGCCCAGGCGCGGGATTTGCTACTCTCGGCGCGCAAAATCGACGCTGCCGAAGCCCTTCGCATCGGCATGATCAGCCGGGTGGTCCCGCACGAGCAACTACGTGCTGAAGCGCTCAAGGCGGCTGTCGAGGTGCTGCAAACCGCCCCAGAGGCTCGCGCCCATGTAAAGCGGATGCTGAACCAGCAATATGCCCCCATCGATTTTGAAACGATGTTCGCCAGCCTCGCCTATGGCACCGAAGTGCGCGAGGGTATGAACGCCTTCATGCAAAAGCGCGAGCCAAACTGGATACCCAAGGACCTGCCAGAGGTTTGAGCAGTCGCTGCAGCGGGACCAGCAGCCAGTCTGCTGTCCCGCTGCAAACATTCAAGCAGCTAAGCGTTCGACATCGTTGATGGCTTGGGCAATCGCCGTGAGACGCTCATCGGGGCCGATATTAATGCCCTCTGCCAGCAAAAATTCCGGCTCGATCCCGATGAAGCCAAAGGCTCCGCGCAGATAGCTTTCGACATGCTCAAGGTTTGCGGCGGGCGTGTCTGGGCCATAAAAGCCACCACGCGACAGGACTACAATCACGCGCCGTCCGCCAGCCAGGCCTTTTGGGCCTTCGGGCGTATAATGGAAGGTGCGGCCAGCAACGAATATCCTGTCCAGCCATGCCTTAAGCTGGCTGGGAAGGCTAAAATTGTACATTGGCGCTCCGATTACGATAGTTTCAGCAGCGAAAAATTCCTCGAGCACTGCTGTGTCCGCCATCGCTGCCAGTGTCAGGTGGTCGAGCGGCTGCGCAACAAGATCGCGATGCACGATGGTTGTTTCGGGCTGCGATGCAGACAGGCGCTCGACAATGGCGCGTGTGATCGTGCGGCTGACGCTGGCTTCGCCGGTAATGCTGCTGTCGATGTGAAGGATGGTCATAATGATTGCCTCTTTGGTATGGATTTGTTACTGAGGCACTCTAAGTAACCATATCAAATCGAGCCACAAGAAGGCACAATTTTGTGCGCTAGGCACATCAGTGTGCCGCAGTATCACCGAGGTAACCACGAACAACCATGGCCCACGATCCTAATACACCTGCCTGCCGAAACATCAACGAAGTTCTCCAGCGTGTTGGCGACAAGTGGAGCGTGCTGATAGTATCTGTCCTGTCAAAAGGTTCAAAGCGCTTCAGCGAATTGCGGCTGGATATTCCAACGATCTCTCAGCGCATGCTGACATTGACGTTGCGGGGGCTGGAGCGTGATGGCCTGGTCAGCCGCAAGGTGACGGCAACTGTGCCGCCGCGGGTCGACTATGCGCTTACCCCGCTCGGCGAATCCTTGCGCGGGCCAATCTGCGCCTTGGCGACATGGGCTACGGGAAACATCGACGCAATCCGCGCTGCGCAGACGCAGTATGATGATCAGCTTGAAGAACTTAATGCCGCCTAATTATCGGCCAATCGCTTCGGGCGACAGGTAACGGGTGCTGGATACCCCGCCGTCTACCGCAATCGTCTGCCCGTTGACCATGGCCGCTTCATCCGAGGCAAGAAAAGCCACCATGTTGGCGACGTCCTCGATGGAGCATTCGCGCGGGAGCGGTGTCAGTTCGTGGTTGGTGCGGCGGAAGAAGTCGAGGTCCCAATAGGCCTCGGTCATTTCGGTGCGAACGACGGTAGGGGCGACATAGTTGGAGCGGATGCCGCGCGGGCCGTATTCTGCGGCCATGGTTTGCATCAGACCGATTTGCCCAGCCTTAACCGTGCTGTAGGCACCGCCGCCGGGCGTGCCATAGAGCCCCCAAGTCGAGCCGATAAACAGGATCGAACCGCCCGCCCCGATATGTTCCAAAGCCTCGCGGCACAGGCGGAACGGTGCGCGCAGGGAAATGCCAAACACTTCGTCGAGCATATCGTCGGTAGTCATATGCACCGGGCCGAAGTTAAACGATCCGGCATTATTTACCAGGATGTCGAGCCGCCCGAACGCGGCGATTGCGGCGTCGATTATGGCCTTGGGCGCATGGTCGCTCGTTATATCGGCTGCATAAAATTCAAACGCCATGCTGGATCCCAGCTTGTCCTTCAAAGCCTGCAGCTTCTCCGCGTTTCGTCCAGTGCCAAGCACGTTCACGCCGCTTGCGCCTAGTCTGCGGACGATTGCCTCGCCGATGCCACCTGCTGCGCCAGTGACGATGGCTACTTTTGCTGAACTCACGTGATTCTCCTGAAAAGGCTTAGTCGCGCTGGTTACCCGAGCGCTCGGCAATGTCGTTGGCGGCGATGAAGCCGAAGGTCATAGCCGGGCCAATCGTGCTGCCCGCGCCGGGATAGCAGTTGCCGAACGGATTTCCTGAGGCGTTACCTGCCGCATAAAGCCCCTCAATCGCTGAGCCATCCCCCTTGAGTACCCGCGCCCTTGCATCGGTCTTGATGCCGCCCTTGGTGCCCAAATCGCCGTTGTTGATGGCGACGGCATAGAATGGGGCCTTGTCGATTGGGCCGAGGTTGGGGTTGGGCGAAACGGTAGGATCGCCGAAGAACTGGTCATAGATATTGCCACCGCGCCCGAATTCGGGATCGACGCCGGTTTTTGCATAATTGTTCATGTTGCTGACTGTCTGTTTCAATGCCTCGACGGGCACATGAATCTTGGCTGCCAGCGCCTCGATGGTATCGGCACGAAAAACATAGTGGTCCCACCAGTCGGCAGGGACTTTGTGTTCGGGCGTATGGGCCCAAGGCATCAAGCCACCCGCGCTGAATTTGGCGCGGAATTTGGCATCGAACACCAGCCAGCAGGGGCAGTTGGCACCGGTCTTGATATGGTCATCGACCATTGCCTGCCCAAAGCTGTCATAGCCAATTGCCTCGTCGACGAAGCGCAGGCCGTTGCGATTGACGCAGACTGACCACGGGCGGCCAACGTCAAAGGCAGCCTGATGGGTTTCGTGGAAGTTCGACGCCTTGGGCATCGGCAGGGACATCGTCGGGATCCACCAGCCTTCTTCGGTATGCTCGGTCGCCGCGCCAAGCATTTCCGCCGCTATCAGCGCCTCGCCGCGATTTGCGCCCTCTGGGGTCGAGCTGTGGTTGATAAGACCCGGCACCGGATAGAACCGGTCGCGCATTTCCTGATTCCATTCGAACCCGCCCGCAGCCAGAACCACGCCATGGCGCGCGTTGATCGTGTAGCGGCGTCCGAAATTGCTTACCTCAACCCCTGTAACCTTGCCTGCCTTGTCGACGACGAGGCTTTCCAGCTTGGATTCGGTACGAAGCTGCACACCTTTGCGGAATACCGCCTCATAGGTCGCCCCAAGCAGCGCTGCACCCTGGGTAAAGCGCCGGTCACGCCCCGATACTTTTCGCGTTCCCCGGTCCATCCAATAGCGCCGAATCACATTCGCCGCGACGCCGCGCCAGCCTTTCTGCTGCATCATAAGGGAAAAGGTTTCAGTTAGATCCATGGCGTAGCGGCTAAACAGCTTGAAGCGGTTGAACTGCTCACGCATTAGCGCATAGCGATCATCGCCCAGCCGCCGCCCGTCAAAGGTCGGGCAGATTAGCGAACGGTCTGATCGCGCGCCGGGCTTGGCAGGGAAATAATCGGGCCAAGGTGAAACAATCAGCTCCACCCCGCTCTCTTTCAGATAGTGCGCCATTTTTGGGGCCTGATCGACGTAGGCATCGAGTTTTTCAGGGTTCACCGGGCCTGAAATGACGCTGGCAAGGTATTCCATCACCGATTCACGGCTATCACCCTCGCCGCCAAGGCCATGGTTGGGAATCCAAATGACCCCGCCCGATGTTGCGCTGGTGCCGCCGAACTTCTGCGCTTTTTCGACGATTAGCACCGAAAGCCCCTGCTCGGCCGAGCGCAGTGCCGCCATAGCGCCAGCTGCCCCCGAACCGATCACCACCACATCGAAGGTCTCACCGCTTTCCACGCCCATCTCCCTATTCTTATTCCTTTGGTATCGGGTTTCCTTCTCGGCGAAATGACTTGACCGGCATGACAAATTGCTTGCGCAGGGCCTCTCCGGCAAGCACGGATTGCGCAAAGGGCCTGTTACACACAAAGATGGGCACAGCCGATAGTGGGGAGACCGTTTACGTGTCGGGTTTTGTTGCCGTGGCCTCGCTGGCCGATGTTCCTCCCGGAGCCAAAAAGCTGGTCGAAGTGAATGGCGTAGAGGTGCTGTTGTGCAACTCGGCCGATCGCATCTTCGCGGTCGAGAACCTGTGCAGCCATGCCGAGGAAAAGCTCGATTGCGGTCGGATGCGTTCGGGCTGGATCGCCTGCCCGGTCCACGGCGCACGGTTTGATCTGGCCACCGGCGAAGCGATGAACCCGCCCGCAACCCAGCCGATCCAGACATGGCCGGTGCGGATTACCGGCGATACCATCGAAGTAGCGCTGTAAAATGCCGCGTTTGATGATTTGGACGCAGTGAAAGCACTCGCCTGACGTGCGGGCGATATGCGCCCCCTCCCCCCTTCCACTCGGCCTGATCAGGCGGCATTAGTCGCCGCGTGACTGACACAGCTTCCCTTGACGCACTCCGTACGGAGATCCGCAACTGGCTCGCTGCCAACGCCCCGCAGGGCTGGCGCGATATTGCCGAGCATAAGGCCTTTGCTGAAAGCCAGCGCCAATGGTTCCTCAAGCTGGTTGATGCCGGTTACGCGATCCCGCACTGGCCTGCAGAATGGCCGGGCGGCGGGCGCAGTCTTGCCGAGCAGAAGGTGATCTATGAGGAACTGGCCGCGGCCGATACCCCGCGCCTCTTGCTTTCGTTTGTCTCGACCTATCACTCGGCCTCTACCCTGATGGAATGCGGCACAGAGCAGCAGAAAGACCGCTACCTTCCTGCTATCCTCAAAGGCGAGACCTGGTGTCAGGGCTTTTCCGAGCCGGGCGCCGGATCAGACCTCGCCGCCTTGAAGTGCAAGGCAGAGCGCAAAGGTGACGTTTACGTCGTCAACGGCCAGAAGGTCTGGTCAACCATGGCGCAATATGCCGACATGTGCATGCTGCTTGTCCGCACCGCGACCGAAAGTGCCAAGCAGGCCGGGATCACCTTCTTGCTGTTGGACATGAAGGCCTCGGGCGTCACCGTGCGGCCGATCAACCAGATCCAGGGCGATGAGGAATATTGCGAAATCTTTCTCGATAACGTTGAAGTGCCGGTGTCGCAGCGTGTGGGTGAAGAAGGCAA
>CANGBE010000116.1 GCA_947451875.1 Sphingomonadaceae bacterium
ATTCCCCTCCTGTTCATGCCGGAGGGACAGACTGGAAGACGAATGACGAAATTGAGCGGATCAGACGCGAAAAGCACCCTCTACTGCAGCTTCTGCGGGAAGTCGCAGCACGAAGTGCGCAAGCTCATCGCCGGCCCGACCGTGTTCATCTGCGATGAATGCGTTGAGCTGTGCAATGACATCATTCGTGAGGAAACCAAGGCTGGAATCGCCGGAAAGAAGGATGGGGGCGTACCAAGCCCGCGTGACATCTTCGAGACGCTCAACGATTATGTCATCGGCCAGGACCGCGCCAAGCGCGTGCTTTCGGTTGCCGTCCACAACCATTACAAGCGCCTGAAGCACAGCGGCAAGGGCGGCGATGTAGAGCTTTCGAAGTCGAACATCCTGCTCGTTGGGCCGACCGGTTCGGGAAAGACCCTGCTTGCACAAACGCTTGCCAAGACTTTTGACGTGCCCTTCACCATGGCTGATGCCACCACGCTGACCGAAGCCGGTTACGTGGGTGAGGATGTGGAAAACATCATCCTCAAGCTGCTGCAGGCCAGCGACTACAACGTGGAAAAGGCGCAAGCCGGCATCGTCTATATCGACGAGATCGACAAGATCAGCCGCAAGGCCGAAAACCCCTCGATCACCCGCGACGTTTCGGGTGAAGGCGTTCAGCAGGCGCTGCTCAAACTGATGGAAGGCACCACCGCCTCAGTTCCGCCGCAGGGCGGGCGCAAGCATCCGCAGCAGGAATTCCTGCAGGTAGACACCACCAACATCCTGTTCATCTGCGGCGGTGCGTTCGCGGGGCTGGAGAAGATCATTTCCGACCGCCTGCAAAAGCGCTCGATCGGCTTTGGCGCGCATGTTGCCGATCCTGACAAGCGCAAGGTGGGCGAACTGCTGCAGAAGGCAGAGCCGGAAGATCTGCTCAAGTTCGGCCTGATCCCCGAATTCGTGGGCCGTCTGCCGGTGATCGCCACGCTGGAAGATCTCGATATCGAGGCGCTGGTCAAGATCCTGAAAGAACCCAAGAACGCGCTGATCAAGCAGTATGCCAAGCTGTTCGATCTCGAAGACGTGGCGCTGACCTTCACCGACGATGCGCTCGAAGCTATCGCCAAGAAGGCCATCGCCCGCAAAACCGGCGCGCGCGGCCTGCGCTCGATCGTCGAAGGTATGCTGCTCGACACCATGTTCGACATCCCGACCGAGGACGACATCGCCGAGGTTGTAGTGGATGCAGACGTGGTTGAAGGCCGCAAGGCGCCAGTGCGGGTGCACAAGGGCAAGGAAGAGGCGGCTTAGCCTTTTCCTCGCCGCGAAAGTTCCCGCAGCCTATCCACCCGCTCCGGCGGTAGCACTTCGCGGAAGTCGCAGGTTTTCTCGAAAGCCGGAATGCCTTCTGGCAGTGCCACCCAGGGCATTTTCTCGCTGACGAAGATCACCGCATCAGGCGTGAAGGCGGCGCTATCATCCAGCGTGCCGACGCGCAGTCCAGATCCATTGCGGCCCATGCGCGGATAGTGGCTCCACAGCGCCGTGCCGCAAGCAGCGCAGCGCACGATGATGTGCGGGCCGCCGCTTCCGGCCACCACGGTATTCTCGGCCAGCTCGCCCGAAAGCACCTCGATCCGCTCCGCCTCGAAAAAGGCGTTGACCACCGAGGTTGATCCGGTCTGCTGCTGACACTGCGTGCAGTGGCAGTTGTTGACGAAGATCGGATCGCCGGTAACCCGGTATCGCACTGCGCCGCAGCCGCAGCCGCCTTCTCTCGCCGTCATCACTTATTTTCCTGCGGGCGGCGGGCCGGGAGGCGGGCCTTCACCGCGCGGAGGGCCATCACCGCGCGGGCCACCAGGTCCTCCGGGGCCACGCATACCACGTGGCGGGATCGGATCGCCCTTCTTGAAGCTCCGCATCACCACACCATCGCGCTTCATGGTCATGGATTGCGTCTCGGTCGATTTGAGCAGCCACACGCCCTTGGTCTGCACCCAAACATCGTTCGATTGCTGGGCCATCTCAACGGCGTGCGTCGCGCCATCCTGACCCTGGCGGGACATATGCATGGTACGGTCGGAAACAGCATTGGCGCTGGTGCCGTTCACCGTGACCGAAATGACCTTCACCTCGTTGGTCATGCCCGGCATGTCCGGCATCATCGCTAGCTGGGTAATCATCTCGTCGGCATCTTTAACTTCGCCGCGAATGTCGGTCGATTCAAATTCCTTGGTCAGCAGCGCCTTGATGTCTCGGTCCTCGCGCGAATCCATCGCCTCTTTCAGCTTCACGTAACGCGCCTGAAAATCGGCCATGTCATCGGCATAGGCCGGGGCAACGGCGGCTGCCGCATAAAGGCAGGCAGCAGCAAAGGAAACGGCAATACGCATGGATTTGGCTCCTATGACCCTTGGAACCGATCATAATCCGGGCAACGCCCCGACGATAGCCTCAAAGTGTCGCAGGGGCCGGGTTGAACAGAATGTTACACACCGGCAGCATCCCCACCATGACAAACCGCATCAAAGTTAGCCGCGTGATCCACACGATCCACGCCACCACAGACATCTATGGCTGCCGCCTGCTCTATCAGGATGCGCTGGGCGGGCTGGTCTTTGCTGAGAACTACTTTCCGGCGGAAGATCGCGATGCGGCGCTGCTCTATGTCACCAACCATATGGTCGAGCCGATGGCGCCCCGTAATGCGGATGACCTGACCAAACCCTTCGCCCGCATGGCGGCGAAGATCGGGCAGGCGTTCCACTCGTTCGAGATCAAGGTGGCGGATGGCGCGGCGGCATCACAGGCCTTCCGCGATGCCGGGGCCAAGACCGCCAGCGACTATGGCTTCTTCTTTTTCGTGAAGGCAGAATCGACTGGTGGGGTGCTGCTGGAAGTCTGCGAAGTTCCGATGCCCAACGATCCCTATGATCGCAAAGGCCAAAACGGCGAAAAGACATGGCGGCCGGAAGTGGGGCAGGGGCACGCCTCGGGAACGCTACGGTTAGACCATATCGCCTGCGTTACCGCCGATGCCGAAGCGGCAATCCGCTTCTTCACGAAGCTGTGTGACGGAGAGGTTGTTTCCGACGAGCCAACCAGCCTACCGCAACCGGGGCGGCGCGTGCTGATCCAGTTGGGCGATACCAGAGTGGCCTTTATCCAGCCTGAGGACACCACATCCGGCCCGCTCGGGGCCTTCCTCGGCAAGGTGCAGAACGGCATCTACGCGTTGGTCTGGCAGGTGGAGGATAGCGAACGCGCGGCCTCGCATTTCACCGACAAGTGCAAGTTGCGGCTGACCAGCGAAGCCTGCGTCTCAAGTGGATTTGCCATCGAGCCTGAGGACTTCTTCGGCGCGCGGCATGAATTTGTGCGTTAGAGTTCGCGTAAAGCCTGCGATGGTCTAGTCCGTAGCACTGGCAGCGAGGCGACAATCGCGAACACCAGCACAAGAACCACGCCGCCGCCGAGCACGCCCAGCACTTCGGCCCAGTCTGGCAGCCATTCAAACTTGAACAGTTTGACGATCACGCCCCAGGCGATAGCTGATCCGAGCGCCAGCGAGACCCCGGCGAGCAGCATGGCCAGCACGCCGAATTCGCCAAGCTGCATCAGCAGCAGTTGGCCGCGACTAGCCCCCATCACCCGCAGGATCACCGTGTCATAAGTCCGTGCGGCCCGTGCTGCCGCGATCGCGCCGAGCAGTACAGCGATCCCGGCCAGCACCGCCACCGATGCCGCCGCGAGGATGGCTAGGCTCATCTGCGAGAGAAGCCCGCGCGCTTGCTTCAGCATCGGCCCGGTTTCGATCACCGAGCTGGATGGAAAGGCCCGCGCCAGATCGCGCAGCAATGAGCCGGAGCCGGTGTTCGGCGGCAGATCCACCGTCGCCGAAAGATTGTGCGGCGCGTCAGCAATCGCATTGGGCGAGAAGACCAGCACATAGTTGAAGCCCATCGAATCCCAGTCGATCCGGCGGAAGCTGGCGATCTTCGCCTCACGCTCGACCCCGAGCAGCGAGAAGGCGAGGTGATCGCCCAGTTTCAAATCGAGTGCCTGCGCCAGCTTCTCGTCGATCGAGACCAGCGGCTCGCCGGTGTAGTCCTTGGGCCACCACTGGCCGGCGGTCAGCGTGTTGCCCTCGGGCACGGCATCGGCATAGGTCAGTCCGCGCTCGCCGCGCAGCGCCCATGCGCCGTCGGGCATGGTGTCGGGGTTTACGTCAGAGACGCGCGTCATCTGACCGGCGGGGCCATAGGCGAGGATCGCGCCGCGCAGGGCCGGGACCATGCGGATCGCCGCCTGTGGGGCGACCTTCAGCACCGCCGCACGAAACTCTTCAGCGCGCGGTTTGGGCACGTCCATCACGAAGTAATCGGGCGCGCGTGCCGGGATTTTGGCGGCGATATTGGCATCAAGGCTACTCGAAACCGCCGCCAGTAGGACGAAAGCTGAAAGGCCAAAGCCCAGAGCCGTCACCAGCGCTCCGGTTTGCGCGCCGGGGCGCAGCAGGTTCGCCAGAGCGGCACGCAACAGCGGACGTCGCGGGCGGGGGATGCGAGAAAGGAGCTTGGCGATCAGCCAGCCGAGCAGGCTCAGCAGGCCCAGCATGGCGGCGGTTCCTGCGAGGAACCCGGCGGTAACGAGATATGTTGGCGCGGTGATGAGGGCCAGAGAGATAATCGCCGCCAGTCCCAGTCCCACTGGCAGCGCCGCATGACGCCATTCGCGCGCCAGCGGGCTCACCCGGGCGCGGAGTAGGGCCATGGCCGGAAATGTCCGTGCGCGGGCCAAAGGCACGGCGGTGAACACCAGCGATATCAGCAAGCCATAAAGCGCGGCAGAGATCAGCGCGGCTGGCTCCAAAATGAAGCCCTCAGGCACAGGCAATAGCCCTGCCAGTGCCCGGGTGAGCAGAGGCACCACCAGAACGCCCGCGATTAGGCCGGCCAGAGTTCCTGTCAGTGCGGCCGCGGCAATTTGCAGCAGGGTGATGCGGGTAATGTCTCCCGCGGTTGCCCCCAGCACTTTCAGGGTGGCGATGGCGGTGCGCTTGCTCTCTAGCCACGAATTAACCCCTCCGCCAATGCCGATCCCGGCAATCGCCAGTGCAGCGAGGCCAACGAGGACAAGGAACTGGCCCATGTTGGCAACGAATCGCTCGGCACCGGGCGACGCTTCGTCGCGGGTCTTGAGCTGAAAACCGGCATCGGGGAACTTGGCGTTCAGGCTGTCGACCACCGTCTTGGGATCGCGATTGGCGGGGAGGGCGAGGCGCACTTTGGTGCGATACATCGCGCCCGGTTGGATCAGCCCTGCGGCTTCCGGCATGCCTTGATCTACGATAACCACCGGCCCAAGGCTAAATCCTTCGCCCAGCCGGTCAGGTTCATCCGCGACAATCCCGCCGACTTTC
>CANGBE010000117.1 GCA_947451875.1 Sphingomonadaceae bacterium
ATGGCCAGTGCGATTTCCGCCAACCGTGCAGAACTGCTCGCGATTGCAACCTCGGTCGCCACCGAGAAGATGATCGACCGCGCCATCGTTATCGAGGCGATGGAAGAAGCGATCCAGAAATCAGCGCGTAACCGCTATGGTGCCGAGAATGATATTCGCGCCAAACTCGATCCGCGCACCGGCGATCTGCGCCTGTGGCGCGTCGTCGAGGTGGTTGAAGAGGTTGAGGATTACTTCAAGCAGGTCGATCTGAAGGCCGCGCAGAAGCTGGACGCTAATGCCAAGCTGGGTGACTTCATCGTCGATCCGCTGCCCCCGGTTGATCTCGGCCGCATCGATGCGCAGTCCGCCAAGCAGGTGATCTTCCAAAAAGTCCGCGATGCCGAGCGTGAGCGCCAGTTTGAAGAATTCAAGGACCGCGCGGGTGAGGTTATCACCGGCGTGATCAAGTCGGTCGAATTCGGCCATGTCATCGTCAACCTTGGCCGCGCCGAGGGCGTGATCCGCCGGGATCAGCAGATCCCCCGCGAAATGGCCCGCGTGGGCGAGCGCGTTCGGGCGCTGATCCTGAAGGTGGAACGCAACAATCGCGGTCCGCAGATCTTCCTCAGCCGCGCACATCCTGACTTCATGAAGAACCTGTTCGCGCAGGAAGTGCCGGAAATCTATGACGGTATCATCACCATCATGGCCGCCGCCCGCGATCCGGGCAGCCGCGCCAAGATCGGCGTGATCTCAAAGGACAGCTCGATCGATCCCGTCGGCGCCTGCGTCGGCATGAAGGGCAGCCGCGTTCAGGCTGTCGTGCAGGAACTTCAGGGCGAAAAGATCGACATCATCCCCTGGAGCACTGACACGGCAACCTTCGTGGTCAACGCGCTGCAGCCGGCTACGGTCAGCCGCGTGGTGATCGACGAAGAAGAAGCCCGCATCGAAGTTGTCGTTCCCGATGACCAGCTCAGCCTTGCCATCGGCCGCCGTGGCCAGAATGTGCGTCTGGCTTCGCAGCTGACCAATTCGGCCATCGACATCCTGACCGAGGCCGAATCGAGCGAGAAGCGCCAGCGCGAATTCGCCGAGCGCTCAAAGATGTTCGAGGAAGAGCTCGACGTCGATGAAACCCTGTCGCAGCTGCTGGTTGCCGAAGGCTTCAGCGAACTGGAAGAAGTTGCCTACATCGATGTTGCCGAATTGGCCAACATCGAAGGCTTTGACGAGGAGCTGGGCGAAGAGCTGCAGAGCCGCGCTACCGAAGCACTGGAACGCCGCGAAGAAGCCAGCCGTCAGGCTCGCCGCGAACTGGGCGTTGAGGATGCTTTGGCGGAAATGCCGCACCTTAACGAAGCCATGTTGGTTACGCTTGGCAAGGCTGGCATCAAGACGCTCGACGATCTTGCTGATCTCGCCACCGACGAACTGATCGCCAAGAAGCGCACCGAACAGCGCCGCCGTGATGGCGCGGCTCCGCGCCGCACCGCCCGCGACGAAGACAAGGGTGGCGTGCTTGGCGAATATGGCCTGAGCGAAGAGCAGGGCAACGAAATCATCATGGCCGCACGCGCACACTGGTTCGAAGATGAGCCAGCATCAGAGGAGGCCGCCAATGCGGATTCCTCACAATGAGCCGCTAGGTTCCGTAGCCTCTGAGCAGCCCGAAAGGCGCTGCATCCTGACCGGCGAGCATGGTTCGCGGGACGCGCTTCTGCGTCTGGCGATCTCGCCCGATGGCGATGTGTTGCCCGATGTCCATGCCCGCGCTCCGGGGCGCGGCGCTTGGATCGGCGTTTCGCGCGGTGATCTGGAAACGGCACTGACCAAGGGCAAGCTCAAGGGCGCGCTGGCCCGCGCGTTCAAGGGCGCAGAGCTGACGATTCCCGCTGACCTGCCGGACCGGATCGAGGCCGCACTGATGCGCGCCTTCACTGACCGGCTTGGGCTAGAAATGCGCGCCGGGTTTCTGATGCTCGGCTCCGATCGTATCGCTGAAAAGGCCCGTAGCGGCCGGATCGCCTGGCTCGCCCATGCGGCGGATGCTAGCGAAGACGGATCGCGCAAGCTCGATCAAGCCTGGCGCGTCGGTGAAGATGAAGAGGGTAGCGGCAAGGCGGGAACGCGCTTGCCACTGGACCGCGAGGCGCTGTCTGTGGCATTGGGCCGCGATAACGTCGTCCATTTGGCACTGACAGACAGGGCGGCAGCGGAGAGACTCTCCTCGTTGCTCCAGCGCCTGCTCCATTTCCTGGGCCGCACTGTAAGTACGGCAGACAACAATTCGAGCGAGCGGGCGGCTGATGCCGAACCGCTGGCTTCGGCATAATTATACTTGAAGGACCGATTGAAGCCATGAGCGACTCCGAAAACAAACCCACCTTGGGCAGAAAGCCGCTGGGGCTGAAGACCTCGGTTCAGGCGGGTGAGGTCAAGCAGACCTTCAGCCATGGCCGCACCAACAAAGTCGTGGTCGAAGTGAAGCGGCGCAAGTTGCTCGGCAAGCCAGGTGAAGCGCCTGTTGCCGCGCCAGTCGCTGCGCCCGTCGCCCCGCCACCGCCGCCGGTGGAAGCACCCAAGCCCGCGCCGCCGCGGCCTGCCGCCTCCAACGAAACCCCACAAGAGCGGGTTGCCCGCCTACAGCGCGAAGCGGAAGAAGCGCGCCTTGCTGCGATGGCTGATGCAAATCAGCGCGATCATGAAGCACGCCAGCAAGCTGCCGAAGAAGAACGCCAACGTGCCGAGCAAAAGAGCAAGGCCGAGGCCGCTCCTGTGGCTGCAACTCCAGCAACTCCAGCGGTTACTGCAGCTGCCGCACCAGCTCCTGAACCTGAAGTTCAGGCTGAACCAGAAGCGGCACAGGCAGCAGAAGAGGCACCTGCTGCTACTGCAACTGCGCCGCGCCGCTTCACCCCGGTCGCCGCGCCCAAGCGCCCCGAGCCTGCGCCCAAGAAGATCATCCATCCGCGGGACAAGACCGGGGCCGACAATCGCCGCCAGTCCGGCAAGCTCACCGTCAGCAAGGCGCTGAACGAGGACGAAGGCGCCCGCGCCCGCAGCCTTGCCGCGCTCAAGCGTGCGCGTGAAAAGGAAAAGCGTGCCCACTTTGGCGGGCAGCAGCAGCATCGCGACAAGCAGGTCCGCGACGTTGTCGTGCCGGAAGCGATCACCGTGCAGGAACTAGCCAACCGTATGGCCGAAAAGGGCGCGGATCTGGTCAAGTCGCTATTCAAGATGGGCATGCCCGTTACGATCAACGAAGTGATCGACCAGGATACGGCTGAACTGCTGGTTGAGGAATTCGGCCACAACATCCAGCGCGTGTCCGACAGCGATGTCGATATTGACCACGCAGTCGATGTTGATGCGGAAGATACCCTGAAGCCGCGTCCGCCGGTGGTTACTATTATGGGCCACGTCGATCACGGCAAGACCAGCCTGCTCGATGCTCTGCGCGGCACCGATGTGGTTCGCGGCGAAGCTGGCGGCATTACCCAGCATATCGGTGCCTATCAGATTAAGACAAAGGGCGGTGATCTCGTCACCTTCCTTGATACGCCGGGCCACGAAGCCTTCACCGACATGCGTATGCGCGGGGCGAATGTTACCGATATCGTCGTGCTGGTGGTTGCCGGTGATGACGGGATCATGCCGCAGACGATCGAGGCAATCCGCCACACCAAGGCGGCTGGCGTGCCGATGATTGTTGCCTTGACCAAGTGCGACAAGCCCGAATTCAACGCCCAGAAAATCCGCGAGCGCTTGCTCGAGCACGAAGTTATCGTCGAAGCCATGTCGGGCGACGTGCAGGATGTCGAAGTCTCGGCCAAGGCCGGCACCGGCCTTGACGATTTGATCGAGAAGATCCTGCTGCAGGCAGAACTGCTCGAACTGCGCGCCAATCCCGATCGCTCGGCAGAGGCCACCGTGGTCGAAGCTAAGCTCGACAAGGGCAAGGGCCCGCTGGCCACTGTGCTGATTACGCGCGGGACGCTGAAGGTTGGCGATATTCTGGTCGTCGGCACCCATTCGGGCCGCGTTCGCGCGATGCTTGATGACAAGGGCCGCCAGATCAAGGAAGCACCGCCTTCGCTTCCCGTCGAAGTGCTTGGACTTGGCGGCGTGCCGCTGGCCGGTGACACGCTCACCGTGGTGGAAAGCGAAGCTCGCGCCCGCGAGGTTGCTCTCTATCGCCATGAACAGGCCACTGCCAAGCGCACCACGACTGCACCTGCCAGCCTGGAAAACATGTTCTCGGCGCTCTCTGCCAAGCAGACGGTTCTGGAATACCCCGTGGTCATCAAGGCCGACGTTCAGGGTTCGGCCGAGGCTATCGTCAACGCCCTCAACCGCCTGTCGAACGACGACATCAAGGTGAAGGTGCTGAGCTCAGGCGTGGGTGCGATCACCGAAAGCGACGTCAACCTCGGCTTCTCTACCGGTGCCCCAGTGATCGGCTTCAACGTCCGCCCCAATGCCAAGGCGCGCGAGATGGTAGAACGCCACAAGGTCAAGATGAAGTACTTCGACGTGATCTATCACCTGACCGAGGAAGTCGCCAAGGAAATGGCCGGCATCTGGGGTCCGGAGCGCATCGAACACGTTGTCGGCCGTGCCGAGATCAAGGAAATCTTCCCCGCCGGCAAGAAGGACAAAGCGGCTGGTCTGCTCGTCACCGATGGCTTCATCAAGAAGGGCATCTTCGCCCGCATCACCCGTGACGATGTTATCATCACCAAGACGGTGGTGGCCTCGCTGCGGCGCTTCAAGGACGATGTGGCCGAAGTCCGCGCCGGTCTGGAATGCGGCGTGGTGCTGCAGGATACCAACGACATCAAACCGGGTGACGTTCTGGAAACCTTCGAGGTTGAAGAGCGCGAACGGACTGTGGGCTAAGCAAAGTTCCCCTACCGCATTTGGGAGGGGAGTTTGCGGCCAAGCCCTCAGATCGAGGCGAGTGATGGAGGTTATGCAATGCCCCGCTACGTAGCCTTCTTCGGTTCGATCAACGTCGGCAGCAACCGGCTGACCATGGCGGACCTGCGCTATGCGTTTGAGCGTGAGGGGTTCGAGAATGTCGAAACCGTCGTCGCCAGCGGCAATGTGCTGTTCGATTTCGACGAGCGCCCCACCGACGGGCTGGAGGAGCTGTTCGCCCACATGATGGACGAGCGCTTTGACATCGCCAGCTATGTCGCGGTGCGCAGCCAGGATGTGGTGGCGCCGGCGATGTCCGGCACCCCCTGGGGCGCGGATGGCGCGGA
>CANGBE010000118.1 GCA_947451875.1 Sphingomonadaceae bacterium
AAACTTTTCCAGCCGCAGTTGCAGCCCCTGGATTGCCAGTTTTTCATCATCGACGAGGATGGTGCGGATGGTCATGTCTGGTTGTCGTCCTTAACTGCGCCCCCGCGGCTCACTTGCTTATGTGGTCTTAACTGGCGGCATTCGCAAGGCGTGGTGTCTCTGCCGCGCTGGCAATCACAGGATCGCGCCGCTCAAACGGGATCTCGATGATCACCGCAAAGCCACCTTCCGGCGCATCGACAATCTCGAACCGGTGCGTGTCGCCATAGGCCTGTGCCAACCGGTCCCGCGTGTTGGCGAGCCCGACTCCGGTGGAGACCTGCTCGCCGCCATCGAAAGTCACACCGGATAGCCTGTTGTCGCTGGCGCTGCTTTGCAATCCCGGCCCGCTGTCAGAGACGGTGATACGAAGCATGGTCCCCACGAGCTGAGTGGTGATGGTGATATCGGCCCCGGCCTCTTGCGGGCTGACGGCATATTTGATTGCGTTTTCCACCAGCGGCTGAAGCAGCAACGACGGCAGCAGTCCAGGGTTGGTCGCCTCGTCAATGTGGAAGGTTGTCCGCAGCCGCTCCTCAAAGCGCATCCGCTCGATGCCGAGATAGAGTTTCAACGTCTCCACCTCCTGCGCCACGGTAACCCGCGCAGAAGGCTCGTTCGCCAGCGTATAGCGAAGAAACGAGGACAGCCGGGTGAGCATGGCATTGGCCGGCTCGGTCTGCTTGAGCAGCACCAGAGTAGAGATCGAATTGAGCGTGTTGAACAGGAAGTGCGGGTTAAGCTGATAGCGCAGCATGGCCAGCTGAGCACTGGTTGCCTGATTTTCCAGCCGGATCAGCTGATCGTTTTGCTCTTCGATCTGCACATAGAAATTGATCGCGTAATAGAGCGCCGACCATGCCCCAAGCAGGGTGCCGTCAAGGTAGAACACGCCGATCAGCAACTGGGCAAAGCCAGAGCTTGAATCGCTGCGATAGAGCCCGATCACCCAGGCATCGATAAAGGCATAGAGCGCGACGGCGAGCGGCAGGACAATGCCGGTCACCCCCCAAGTCACCAGTGCGCGGCGGTGGATCAGCTGGCGATAGATCACCGATAGCACCAGCGAGATCGAAAAGCCGGTGATCGCCTGGATCAGCACGAGGACGAGGAAAGTCCACGGCTGGCCGCCCGCGATCGATGACATGGCGCGCAGCAGCATCGCCCCGCACCAGCCAAGGGCCTGTAGACGCCAAAAGGCCCGGTTCTTGTTGGCGAAGAACGGCGTCGGTTGAATGGGCAGCACGGCCATAGGGTGCTTCTAGGGAATCAGGAGGTGGAGGGGAAGGGGAGAGTCTTTTGTTTGGTGCGGCAGTCGCATCCGCGCCTGCCTTGCGGCACCGGCCCGCTCTCCCGCCCGGCCACCCATAGGGTAACCTAGTATTGGGTGGCCGGGCGGGGGAGCGGGCTGGTGCCGCTTCTGGGCGTTAGCCCAGACCAAGACTCCCTTAATCCCGCCAGCTTCGATCAACCTTGTCGATCCGGCGCACCCATGCGGCGAAGTCTGCCGCGCCGGGGCCGCCGGGAAGCTGGACTTGGCTTAGATCTCGCTGGTGCACCGCGATCACATCTTCTCCGACCAGCACAGGCTTGCCCATCGCCAGTGTGGCGCATTGGATCTCGCAGGCGCGCTGCAGCGCCCACATGGTGAAGAACATCGCTGGCAGGGTCTTGCCCAGCACCACCGGGCCATGGTTGCGCAGCATCAGGATGCGGTTGTCGCCTAGGTTCTTGAGCAGCCGCTCACCCTCTTCGCCGCGCACAGTGATGCCTTCGAAATCGTGGTAGCCGACCTGGCCGATGAAGGCGCACGCATAGAAATTCGATGGCAAAAGCCCGTGCTCATAGCTCGCAACCGCCATGCTCTCGGTGGTGTGGACATGGCAGATCGCATGGGCATCGGGCAGGTGGCGGTGGAAATGGGCGTGCTGGGTAAAGCCGGCCTTGTTTACCGGATAGGCACTGCCATCGAGTGCATTGCCGTCGATGTCGATCTTGACGAGGTTGGAAGCGCAAACCTCGGAATAGAGCAAGCCATAGGGATTGATCAGGAAAGCCCCGTCCTCGCCCGGCACAGACAGCGAGATGTGGTTATAGACCGATTCCGACCAGCCCAGCAGGTCAAAGATGCGATAGCAGGCAGCAAGCTGCTGGCGCGCTTCCCATTCGGCGGGGGCGCATTCGATGGGGCGGTGGAGACTCGTGGCCATGACAGTTCACCTCAAGGTCTGGACGGATTCGGCTCTTTCGGCCATTGCCGCTTAGTATGAGCCAAGCTGGACCCACGCGCAAACTGATCTGCTCTATTCACGATGTCGGCCCGCGTTTCGAGCGTGAGGTCGATATTCTGGCCGAGCTGTTCGATAAGGCGCTTGGCGCGGCGCGGTTTGCCATGCTTGTGGTTCCAGATCACTGGGGCGAAGCAAAACTCTCCGCAGCGCCCGACTATCGCCGCCGGCTGAGGGCATGGTCTGATGCCGGAGTGGAAATGTTCGTCCACGGCTGGTTTCATCGCGATACGGCAGAGCACAGCGGGCTGGCCAAACTCAAGGCCGAGAGAATGACGGCGGGTGAAGGCGAATTCCTTGGCCTCAGTCGGGAGGAAGCGCTGCGCCGGATGCGGGATGGCAAAGCGCTGATCGAGGATGCGATTGGCCGCGAGGCCGCCGGGTTTGTCGCCCCGGCATGGCTCTATGGAGAAGGCGCACATGCGGCGCTGGGTGAGGCAGGGTTTGCCCTCGCCGAAGATCACTTCCGCGTCTGGAAGCCGAAAACGGGCAAAGTGCTCTCGCGCGGGCCGGTAGTTACCTGGGCCAGCCGATCGGTGCCGCGCCAGTGGTCATCGCGCGCCTTTGCCCGGATTGCCCGGCCATTGCTTGCCCCTCTGCCGGTGGTGCGGCTCGCCGTTCATCCCGGGGACACCAGTGTTGATACATTGATGAACAGCATTTCCGGCACGCTCGCCGGTTTCGCCGCGAATCGCAAAGCCTGCCGCTATGCCGATCTCGTGCCCGATGACTGATTAAACGCTCCGCCGTTTGCGCGGCCTCCCGAACAGGACTGCCCCCGCTACACCATGACAAATGTAAAATTTGCCATTAAGGGCCATCTACCTGCGCGGCAGAGTGTAGCTTGCTGGTGGTCTGATAAGATCTGTCTTGCCCGGATTGCAGGACGCATTGGGAAGGTTGCGAACGATGGCCCCTGATAGCCCCGAAGCCAAAGTTACTACCATCGATTCAACCAAGGATTCTGGCGGCCCGGTGCAGTTTGACCCGGGTGCTTTTGTAGAAAACCGGCCAAGCCGTCTCGCAGAATTAGCCTCAGCGGGCCTTACCATCGCAACCATCGTGATGATCGCCAATGCTGCTGGCCGCCTGTCGCCCGCGCAGATCTGGGCCATGCTGCCCAACTCGCCATGGTTCTGGCTGGCTTTTGTGGCGTATTACTTTGCCAACCCGGCGAGCGAATGGGTGATTTTCCGCCGCTTGTGGAACTTGCCTGCGGAGGGCTTTGTCGCGCTGCTGCGCAAATTTGTGATCAACGAGATTGTTCTCGACTATCTCGGTGAAGCGAAATTCTATGCTTGGGCCCGCAGTCGCCTGTTGATGACTACCTCACCATTTGGCGCGGTGAAGGACGTGGCAATCCTCTCTGCCATGGCAAGCAACGTGCTCACCCTGCTACTGCTGCTTGGTGTTTGGCCGCTGGTCACCAGCAATGCGGTGGGCCTCGATCTGCGCTCGATTTTCTTGTCGCTCGGCGTGGTTCTGGCCAGTTCATTTGCCGTGCTGATTTTCCGCGGCAAGCTGTTCTCGCTGCCCGGCAAGGAATTGCGCTTTATCCTACTAGTCCATGTGCTGCGCATCATTGGCGCGCAGGGCCTCACCGCGCTGATGTGGCATCTGGTGCTGCCTGACATCGGTCTTGGTTCGTGGATGATCCTTGCGACGCTGCGCCTGCTGGTTGCGCGCCTGCCATTTGTTCCCAGCAAGGATCTGCTGTTCTCGGTGGTTGCGCTCTATGCTCTGGGCACCAGTCAGCCTCAATTAACCGGCATGCTGGCCATGATGGCTGGGCTGATTACCGCTGCCCATATTGTTGCCGGCATTTATTGCGCAATCAGTGAAGTTGTTACCATCAGGAGAACTAAATGAGCCTGGTTTTCGCACTCGCCATTCTTGCCAACGCACCGCTGGCCAGCTCACCCGAGTTGGGCAAGGCCGAAGGACGCTGCCGGCCGGGAGAAACTGGCCCGGCGCTGCAAATGGTGGCCAAGGGGCTGAAAGACCGCACTGGCACGCTGAAGGCAGAGGTCTACCCTTCGGTTGAAGGCGATTTTCTGCAGGATGACAATATCCTGCTCAACGCTGGCAAGACCTTCCGCCGGGTGGAGGTCACGATTCCGCAGTCGGGCGATCCATTGGTCTGCATTCGCATTCCATCGGCTGGCACCTATTCCGTGCTGATGATGCATGATCGCAATGCCAACCATAAGTTCAACATTTCTCAGGATGGTATCGGTTTTACCGGCAATCCGAAACTCGGCTGGTCAAAGCCAAAGGCCGCCGCCACAAGGATCAATGCCGGTTCGGGCTTGACGCGGGTGGAAGTCGTGATGAACTACCGGAACGGTCTGGTATCCATCGGGCCGCTCAAACAAGGCCAATGAATGAAAATTGTCGACGTCTGCGCCTTCTATTCGCCCAAAGGCGGCGGGGTGCGGACCTATGTCGAACAGAAGCTGGCGATCGGCCCTGAACTCGGCCACGACATCACCATCCTTGCCCCGGGCGACAAGCACGAGATAATTCTGCGCGGACCGCACGCACGGATCGTGACCATGCCCAGCCCGCGTTTCCCGCTCGACAACAATTACTGGTATTTTGACGACGAAGAAGCACTCCACGCCCGGCTGGACGAGCTTGCGCCTGATTTTGTCGAGGTGTCCTCGCCTTGGCGCAGCCCCAATTTCGTTTCGCGCTGGAAGCCAGAGGTCGCCCGTGCAGTGATCATGCACGCCGATCCGCTTTCGGCCTATGCCTATCGTTGGTTTGGCACAGTGCTTTCGCGTGAGACGATTGACCGCAGCCTTGAGCCCTTCTGGGAGCATCTGCGTCAGCTCGGCACAGCATTTGATACCGTGGTTTGCGCCAGCAGCGAACTGCGTGACCGGCTCAAGGTTGGTG
>CANGBE010000119.1 GCA_947451875.1 Sphingomonadaceae bacterium
ATGATCGCGCGCAGTGGAGGAAACGAGAATGCCCGAAGCCCCGCCGCCGCAATTCAGCGTCAGATCATCGCTGCGGGTAACCTGCGCAAAGGCCTTGCCTAATCGCACAACCACGCCCGGAACCCCGCCGTCGCGGACGATCATGTTGGAACCCAGCCCCAGCGCCATCACCGGCGTTGCGGGATCGAGGTTCTGCAGGAAGTGCTGCAGGTCGGCCAGATCCTTGGGCTCGAACAGCCACTCGGCCGCACCGCCTGACTTGAACCAGACCAGCGGCGCAAGCGGGGCACTTTCTGTCAGTTTTCCGGCAACGCGGGGCAGATCGAGCGCCATCATCCGCCCCTCCGCGCTTTGATCGCATCGGCAAGGCCCGCGGCCCACTTGGTAATGTCACCCGCGCCAAGGCAGACGACCATATCGCCGCCCTGCACCGTTTCGGCCAGCACATCAGCCAGCGCATCGGCCCCAGCGACAACCTGTGCCGAACGATGCCCGCGTGCCTTGATTCCGGCGACCATGGCATCGGAATCCACACCCTCGATCGGCTGCTCGCCCGCCGGATATACCGGCGCAGCAAAGACCAGATCGGCGTCGTTGAAGGCAGACTGGAAGTCTTCCATGTGATCGCGCAGCCGGGTGAAACGGTGGGGCTGGACCACGGCGATGACGCGGCCCCCTGATCCTGTTGTTGGGCCCACGCCCTCGCGAGCGGCAGCAAGAACGGCGCGGATTTCGACTGGGTGGTGGCCGTAATCGTCGATCACTGTAACGCCACCAACTTCGCCGACTTTGGTGAAGCGGCGCTTCACGCCAGTGAACTTGGCAAAGCCGGTCTGGATCACGGAATCGCTGCAACCCATCTCCACTGCCACGGCCACGGCGGCGAGCGCGTTCTGGACGTTGTGGCGGCCGGGCATCGGCAGATCGATATCCTCGATCCGGCGGAACGAGCCATCGCGTGCGCGCAGCACGGCGGTGAAGCGATTGCCGCCGGGATAGGGCGTAACCGCCTCGCCACGCACGTCTGCCTGAGCGGAGAAGCCATAGGTGACCACGCGGCGATCGCGCACCTTGGGGATCACAGCCTGCACTTCAGGGTGATCGATGCACAGCACCGCGCAGCCATAGAACGGCACGTTCTCGATGAATTCGACGAAGGCATCCTTCACTGCATCGAACGAGCCATAGTGATCGAGATGTTCAGGATCGATGTTGGTGACCACCGCGATGGTGCCATCGAGCCGCAGGAAAGAGCCATCGCTCTCGTCCGCCTCAACCACCATCCAGTCGGAGGCGCCGAGGCGGGCATTGGAGCCGTATGAGTTGATGATCCCGCCGTTGATCACGGTAGGATCGATCCCGCCAGCATCCAGCAACGCGGCGACCATCGAAGTCGTGGTCGTCTTACCGTGTGTACCCGCGACGGCAACCGTGCTCTTCAGCCGCATCAGTTCGGCGAGCATTTCGGCGCGGCGGACAACCGGGATGCGATGCTCGAGCGCATAGGCGACTTCGGGATTGTCGCGCTTTACCGCAGTCGATGTGACGATGACGGCCGCGTCGGCAGCATTTTCAGCAGCATGGCCGATGAACACCTTGATCCCGCGCTTGCGCAAGCCTTCGACGACATAACCCTCGGCAATGTCCGAGCCCTGCACCGAGTAGCCCAGGTTGTTCATCACCTCGGCTATGCCCGACATGCCGATGCCGCCGATGCCGACGAAGTGGATCGTGCCGATGTCTGTGCCGACGCCCTTCATTGCGAGCGCTCCATAGCCACAGCCTGCTGGCCCGAGGCTGCGCTAGCAACGGAACCGCCAACCCGGATCACATCCATCAGCGGCGCACCGCCGAAGCTTTCGACCAGATCGGCAAGATCGGCGGTGGCATTGGGGTAGCCGCAGTTCCAGGCTGCGTGGGCGGCATTGGCAAGGCTGCCGGGGTGCTGCGCCATTGCTTGAATCTGCTTTGCGAGTTCCACGCCGGTGAAGTTTTCCTGCCGGATCGCCCGCGCACCGCCTGCTTCGACAATTTCGCGGCAGTTGGCGGCCTGATGATCGTCGGTGGCAATCGGCAGTGGGATCAGGATTGCGGGGCGGCCGACAGCAGTGAGTTCTGCGACTGTAGAGGCGCCAGCGCGGCCAATGAACAGGTGGGCATCGGCCAGACGCTCGGCCATGTCCTCGAAATAGGTCCCAAGCTCGGCGGGAATGTCATGCCCGGCATAGCGCGCGCGGACGACGTCGATATCCTCGGCGCGACACTGCTGGGTTACCTGCAGCCGGGTCCGCAGCGCAGGCTGGAGCATGGCGAGGCCATCGGGCACCACTTCGGAAAGCACTCGTGCACCTTGGCTGCCGCCAGTTACCAGTACGCGCAGCAGGCCGTCTTCGCTAAACGCAGGATAGGGCTGTTCGCGCAGCCACAGGACTTCAGTGCGTACCGGATTGCCGACGAGGTGGACCTTGTGCTCCAGCTTGTCAGCCAGCCGGTCGACTTGAGCATAGGCTGTGGCGATGGCATCGACGCGTTTGGCGAGGAAGCGGTTGACCCGGCCCAGCACCGCGTTCTGCTCATGTATCACACTCGGGATCTTCGCCGAAGTAGCCGCCAGCAGCGCAGGCAGCGCGGGATAGCCGCCAAAACCGATAACCGCGCTGGGTTCAAAGCTTTCAAACAAGCGTAGCGCCATGCGGCGGCCTTCGAGGATTGCTTTTGCACCGCGCAGCCAGACCAGCGGATTGAGCCCGCTAATCCGCCCGGCAGGCAGCACATGCGCAGTCAGGCCATCGGGCTTGCCGGGGATCTGCGCGCCGCGTGCGTCAGTAATAAGCGCGACATGGTGACCACGCCGCATCAGCTCTTCGGCGAGGACGAAAGCGGGGATCAGGTGTCCCCCGGTGCCCCCGGCAGCGAGGACATAGTGGCGGCTGGCGGCGCTCACAGCACGGCTCCGGCTTGGCGCAGGCTGAACGCCTCACGCTTGAGGAAGGGATTGCGGCGGGTAATGGCGAGAAGCAGGCCCACTCCAAGACACAGCGCGATGGTGGAAGAACCGCCATAGCTTACCAGCGGCAGGGTCATGCCCTTAGAAGGAAACAGGCGCAGGTTCACAAGGATGTTGATGAACGCTTGTCCGCCCAGCTGCGCGGTAAGGCCGGTGGCAGCAAGGGTGGTGAACAGATCTTCCTCTTTCATCAGGCGCAGCAACACGCGGGCAACCAGTGCGATGTAAAGCAACACGATCAGCAAACAGATCAGCAGGCCAAATTCTTCACCGATGACCGAGAAGATATAATCGGTATGTGCCTCTGGCAGGGCCAGCTTGCGGGTGCCCAGCCACATCCCGGTGCCAGTCCAGCCGCCTGCGGTGATGGTCTTGTGGGCAAGGTCAACCTGATCGAATGCCGTGCCGCCGCCGATGAAATTGTCGATGCGGTGGCGGGCGTTGTCGTAAAGAAAATAGGTGGCGATCACAGCCACGATGCCGCCGCCCATCAACAAGCCGATGCGTTTCACCGGAATGCCCGATAGCAGCACCAGAACGAACCAAACGCCGCCAAACAACACCGTCGAGCCAAAGTCGGGCTGCAGCATCAGCAACACGGCGATAAGAAGCATGATCCCTGCGGAAATGCCAACTACTGGCATATCCGGATCACGCGCGCGCCATGTCAGGATCCAGGCAATACCGATGGCAAAGGCGGGCTTCATGAATTCGCTCGGCTGCAATGAAACGCCAAGATTGAGCCAACGCTTGGCGCCGTTCACATTGTGGCCGATCACCGGCACGAGCATCAGCGCTACCAGCATGGCAAAGCCTAGCAACACACCAAAGCGCCGCGCCGTTTCCTTGGGCATCGCCGATGCGCCGAGCATGGCGATGAGGCCCAGAACCTGCCAGCGCAAGTGGATCACGAAAAAGTGCAGGTCATCAAGGTGAACAGAATTGGTCGATAAACGCCGGGCAGAAGCAGGTGATGCCGCTGCAACTGCCACAGAACCTATCGCCATCAGCAACAGAACCAGCATCAGCAGCACGCGATCAATCTCGCGCCACCAGACGACCAATTCGTGCCAGCGGTTGCGCCGCTGGCCAAGCGATCCATGGCCCAGATTGCCCCGTGGCACCGAAGGCGGCAGACTAGCCATCAGCAGGAGCCCCCCTCGAGCAGAGCATCGACAAGCTGACGAAAGGTATCGCCGCGCGCTTCGTAATCGCGAAACTGGTCAAAGCTGGCACAGGCGGGGGACAGCAAAACGACGTCACCCTCACCCGCGGCCTCAATCGCCTGCCGGATCGCCTCGCACATCATCTCGCTGCGGCGCACCGGCACGTAGGGCTCCAGCAGTTCGGCAAAACGCGGACCGGCCTCGCCAATAGTATAGGCCGCGGCGACATTGCCGAAATAAGGCTGGCATTCATCCAGCCGGTCACCCTTGGGCAGGCCACCAAGAATCCAGTGAATTCGGCGGTGATCGTGCGGCGGGAAAGCGGCGAGAGCTGGGGCGGTTGATGCCGGGTTGGTCGCCTTGCTATCGTTGATGAACAGCACGCCATTAGCCTCTGCCACCCGCTCCATCCGGTGCGGTAAGCCTCGGAAAGTCTTCATAGCTGGGCGCCACTGGCCTTCGGTGAGGCCCAGCGCCTCAACTATTGCCACGGCAGCGGCCGCATTCTGCAGGTTGTGCGGGCCTTGCAACGTCGGCCATTCGGCTTGCATTGCGGTGATCCGCGCTTCGTCAACTCGCTTTACGTAGTCATGCCCACGCCGCTCCTCTTCGCGCAGAGCGACCGCGAGCGTGTCCGTATCGCCCATGCCGAACACAGCGATCTGATTGGCGTTCTGCATGGCAAACAGCCGCGCTTTTGATGCGGCATAGGCGGAAAAGCCATCATAGCGATCAAGGTGATCCGGCATAATGTTGAGCAGGCAGGCCACATCGCAAGCGAGATTATAAGTCAGGTCGATCTGATAGCTGGAAAGCTCCAACACATAAACACCGCCAGCGGGCAAGGGATCCTGCCCCAGCACCGGAAGACCGATATTGCCGCCCATACGCGCAGGCACGGCGGCCGATCGCAGCAGGTGATGCACAAGCGCGGTAGTGGTTGACTTGCCGTTGGTTCCGGTAATCCCGACTACGCGATGCGCGGGCAAACCGGCGCGGGCCATCGCGAAAAGTTCGATGTCACCAATTATC
>CANGBE010000120.1 GCA_947451875.1 Sphingomonadaceae bacterium
CCTCGTCTATGCGCTGTCGACGATTACCGCGCGGTCGCTGCCTGATCTGCGCGACGGGTTGAAGCCGGTCCACCGCCGCCTGCTGTGGGCGATGCGGCAGTTGAAGCTCAATCCGAACGATGCTTTCAAAAAGTCGGCCCGCGTCGTTGGCGATGTGATCGGTAAGTATCACCCGCATGGCGACCAGTCGGTTTACGATGCCATGGTCCGCCTCGCGCAGGATTTCAGCCTGCGCTACCCTCTGGTCGAAGGGCAGGGGAACTTCGGCAATATCGATGGCGATAACGCCGCCGCCTATCGCTACACCGAAGCCCGCCTGACCAAGACGGCGATCCAGCTGATGGCCGGGCTGGATGAAGGCACGGTCACTTACGTCCCCACCTATAATGGCGAGGACGAGGAGCCGGAGATTTTCCCCGGGCTGTTCCCCAATCTGCTAGCCAATGGCGCGACCGGTATTGCGGTGGGCATGGCGACAAGCATCCCCAGCCATAACGTCCACGAGATCATCGATTCCACCCTGCTGCTGATTGACAATCCCCATGCCGAACACGCGCAAATCATGGAGATTTTCAAGGGGCCTGACCTGCCCACCGGCGGCGTGATCGTTGATAGTGCCGAGGCTATTAGCCACGCCTATGAAACCGGCAAGGGTGCCTTCCGCGTGCGCGGACGGTTCTATGCGGCGGAGGCCAAGGACGAGGCGGATCGTGAGGCCGGGATCGAGCGGCTGGGCAATGGCCAGTGGCAGCTGGTGCTCAGCGAAATTCCCTACATGGTGCCCAAGGGCAAGCTGATCGAACAGGTCGCCGCGCTGATCGCCGACAAGAAGCTGCCGATCCTTGAGGACATCCGCGACGAGAGCGACGAGAAAATCCGTCTCGTTTTCGTGCCCAAGAACCGCAACGTCGATCCGGAAATGCTGAAGGCCTCGCTCTACAAGCTGAGCGATGTTGAAAGCCGGTTTTCGCTCAACCTCAACGTGCTCGATGACAGCCGCACCCCCGGCGTGCTCAGCCTGAGGCTGATGCTGCAGGAATGGATCAAGAGCCAGATCAATATCCTGATCCGCCGCAGCGAGCACCGGCTGCAGAAGATCGCTGACCGGCTGGAACTGCTCGAAGGCTATATCATCGCCTTCCTCAACCTCGACCGGGTGATCGCCATCATCCGCGCCGAGGACGAGCCAAAGCCGGTGCTGATGGCCGAATTCCAGCTGACCGACCGGCAGGCCGAAGCGATCCTCAACATGCGGCTCCGCTCTTTGCGCAAGCTTGAGGAAATGGAACTGCGGCGCGAGCATGATACGCTGCTGGCCGAGAAGGACGAGCTGGAAAAGCTGCTCGAAAGCCCGGCCCGCCAGCGCACCCGGCTGAAGCGCGATCTGGGCAACCTGCGCAAGGACTATGCCGAGGACACGCTTCTCGGTCGCCGCCGCACGACGATTGCCGAAGCCGCGCCGACCGTGGAATTCTCCATGGATGCGATGATCGAGAAGGCGCCGGTGACGGTGATCCTGTCGGCCAAGGGCTGGATCAGGGGCGCGAGCGGGCATGAGGCGCTCGACAAGGAGTTCAAGTTCAAGGAAGGTGATGGCCCGGCCTTTGCGCTGCATTGCCAGACCACCGACAAACTGCTGATCGCCTGCGACAACGGCCGGTTCTACACGCTGGGGGCCGACAAGCTGCCCTCTGCGCGCGGCTTTGGCGAGCCAATCCGCACCATTATCGATATTGAAGCCGAGGCCCAGATCGTCTCGCTGATCGTCTACAAGCCCAAGGGCCAACTGCTGCTGGCGAGCAACGCCGGCCGCGGCTTTGCCGCCGAGGCGGACGAGCTGCTGGCCGAAACCCGAAAAGGCCGCGGCGTGATGAACACCACGCCCGGCGTGAAGCTGATGGTGGTGCGCGAAATTCCCGCCGAACATGATCACATCGCGGTGGTGGGTGACAATCGCAAGCTGGTGATCTTCAGCCTTGAGGAACTGCCGGTGATGGCCAAGGGCCAAGGCGTAACCCTGCAACGCTACCGCGACGGCGGACTGGCGGACGCGGTAACGCTGAAGCTGGAAGAGGGCCTCAGCTGGAAGATGGGCGGCGATAGCGGCCGCGTTCGGACCGAGAGCGATATGCGGCTGTGGAAGGTTGCGCGCGGGGCTGCGGGACGATTGCCGCCGCAGGGATTCCCTAGGGATAACAAGTTCTAATTTTTGGAGGCAAGCGAACGGCGTGGCATTTAGTCATTCTTCAAATGATAAAGAGCGCAGCGAACATGTTGGTATAAGATGGATCGTCCAAAGTGGAAATTTTCTGCTTCTCTGCAATCTAACTCGGTGTACCTAACATTTCCGATGATCCCCGCCACCACCAAGCCAAATGCGGCGGCTAATCCGCCATATCCAGCAATGACAATAAACTTGCTATATCGAGGTCGGGAGAAACGCATCCATAGTCCGATGCAAACCACCAACATGGATGTCATGGTCAATGCCAAATTGAATTGGTCTGCAAAGTGTAGTTTTGTCAGATCAATCACCATCTTTATGTGAAACCAAGACTTTTGTTAGCAAAACCCCAACCCGCACCTCATCCGGAAAGCCCTCCACCACCCAGCGGTCTTCAACGGCGCATAGTATCCGTGCCACCTCTGGGCCGACGGACACCCCGCGCGCGACGATCTGGCCGCCCTTGAGCGGGAAGGCCGGGATATCCCAGCCGATGATCGGCGCGTTGCTCTGGCCGGTGAGCAGGAGCCGGTCGAGCGCCTGGGTGAGGCCGAGGCGGTAGGCGAGGGCGCGGGCGTCGCTCTGGCGGGCATCGCGCCGAGCCGCGCTCATCAGGCGCTTCTTCTGGGCGGTGGACAGCCGGAACCGCGCCGCGACCAGTGAGGCGAGGTCTGCATCGGCGGGGAGCAGCGAGGCGAGGCGGCGCAGGGCATCGGGCTCAACCTGCTGCCGCGTTTCCTCCGCCACCAGCGCGGTGAGGCCTTGGCAATCCGCCTCGGGCAGAACCACCGCCAGCACGCCCAGTTCGGCCATGCGGGCAACGGTCGGCGCGGGGTTGGGTAGCGAGAGGAGGTTCATCATCTCCATCCCGATCCGCTCGCGAGACAGGCCCTTCAGCGTTGCCGCCAGTTCGGCACAGGCGAGCTCGGACTCAGCATCAGCAGGTAGCGAGCCGAACCGCGCCTGAAAGCGGAAGTAGCGCAGAATGCGCAGGTGATCCTCACGGATCCGTTCCCGCGCATCGCCGATGAAGCGCACGCGGCGGACCTTCAGGTCATCCCACCCGCCGAAGTAATCGGCAATCTCCAGCGTCGCAGGATCGGCATAGAGTGCGTTGATCGTGAAATCGCGCCGGGCCGCATCCTCCTGCCAATCCTGCGCGAAAGCCACCGTCGCACGGCGGCCATCGGTGCTGACGTCGTGGCGCAGGGTGGTGATCTCGACCGGGCCGAAGGGGATCAATGCGGTAACCGTGCCATGCTCGATGCCGGTCGGCACATTGCGGATGCCCGCGTCATTCAGCCGCTGGATCACCTGTTGCGGCAGCAGCGGCGTGGCAATGTCGAGGTCCTTTACCGCGATCCCCAGCAAGGTATCGCGCACCGCCCCGCCGACAAAACGGGCGTTGCCTTCACCCAGCGCGGCCACCAGCGCGGCGATGTCTTCGCGGGTCGTCCAGTCTGCAGCGGGCAGGAACTCAGCCATGCCAGTTCAGCCGCTTGGACAGGTTGACGATGATCGCCGCCGTCACGCCCCATGTGACATGATCAGCCCAAGGTATCTCGTAATAGGGCCGCATACCGTTTTCCCATTCCACCCAGCGTTCGAGGTGGTTGCTTGCCTGCAGCATATGCGAAACAGGGGCTTCAAACCACTGGGCGACTTCGGTGGGGTTGGGGTTGATCTCGAGGTCAGCGGGAATGGTGGCGATCACCGGGGTGATCTCGAAGCCCGAATGGGCGCGGTAGACATCGCCCTTGCCGACAATGCGGACGCGCTCGGGCGGGATTCCGAGTTCTTCCCATGCCTCACGCACCGCCGCTTCTTCGGGGCTTTCGCCGGGATCGGTCTTGCCGCCGGGGAAAGCGATTTGCCCCGGGTGCGCGCGCATGTTTGATGGGCGGTGAAGCAGCAGCATTCCGGGCTCTTCGCGCTCGGTCATGGCGATCAGCACGGCGGCGGGGCGGAATTCCTCGACCACCACCGCGCTCCAGTCCTCGAACAGCTCGGGTGCGGGCGACCCATCATAGCCTTGGTTATAGAGCCGGGTGAGACGATCGTGGACAGTGCTCATGATGGTATTAGCGAGAAGCTCTCGCCCATGCTGCTAACGGACAGATTGGAGCTTTCAAGCGCGATCTCCACCAGCTGGGCATAGGTGCTGCGATTGAGCCGCGCCTCGCAGCCATTGCGGACGGCAAGGTAGAGCGCGGGCACATCAGGATCGCCGCGCGCGATGATCGGATGGTCCGGCCCGGCAATCACCGTATCATCGGTATTTAGCCGAAAGGCGAGGGCATTGCCCTGCTGCACGACGTCAACGGCGAGGAATGGCGCATCGTCGACCGCAATCGTCAGCATTTCCTGCGGGGTGACCAGCCAGTGCTGCCCGGCCTCATCGCGGCGCAACAGACTGGCAAAGGCGCGGACCATGGCGGGGCGGGTGATTTCTCCACCCTGATGGAACCACTTGCCATCGGCAGCGATCCGCATCTCGCTGTCACCGGTGCGCTCGGGCTGCCATTGCTCGACCGGCGGCAGACGCCGCGCCGCGATCAGTTCGGCAATTTGCGTCAGCGATAGTCCGGCAAGGTTTGGCGGCGGTTCATAAGGCATCGCATTGTCGATGCCAGATCAGCCTAGCGGAGCCAAGGCCCAAGCGTGCCGTTTTTCGGCAGCACCGCCGGATTGTCACAGCGCACCAGCAGGCGGCGCTGCTCGAACGGGCCGGCCAGACTCCAGCCGCCAGTATGCTCGTTGGTGAAGCCCCAGAAGCGGCCGTAGTATTCGGGATCGCCGATCATCACCTGTGGCAGCGGTGCGCGGGGATCGATTGCGGAGAGGCTGGCAGTCATCAGCGCCTTGCCATAGCCGGAGCCTTGATGGTCAGGGAGCACGGCAACCGGGCCGACCATTATCATCGGGTGGGCTTTGCCTTCAGGCGAATTCAGCGCCACCGGCCAGCACTGGATCG
>CANGBE010000121.1 GCA_947451875.1 Sphingomonadaceae bacterium
GGACAGCCGCCTCACCCAGCCCGCGCACCCCTGCAAGGCTCAGTGACACCGGCTCGTCCGGCTGGTGCTTCAGCCGCACGGCGATATCACCGCTGGAGGCCGGGCCCTGGCTGAACCGGCGAACTGCGTCAGACAGCGCGCCCTTGTCTTCACGGACCACGAGGTCGGTCGGATAGGGCGGCGGGGCCTCACCTTCCATCCCGGCGCCGCGCATGAAGGCAGGGTTGGCGAATAGCAGCCGCCCGTCGCGGTCGGCCATGGCGAGACCAAGCGGTAGCTGGCTGAGCAAAGCTTCGAGATGCGGCGCGGCGGAAGGCGCTTCGCTCGCCGCGCCGCCGCCAATCGCGATGCCCGCCTCCATCAGCAGCATCAGCGAGGGCGTGTTATCCATTTCAGGCTCGCCACCATCGGGATCGGCGACGGGCACGTAATACATTGTGAGCGGCGATCCGCGCCGGCCATCGCGCGCCCATGACAGGTGATCGCGCTCGTCCTGCTGGAAGAAAGAGGTGAAGGGCTGGCCCGCGACATTGGCTGTGGCGCTGCCGGCGGCGTGCTCAGCAAAGCCAGCGCTCGCTGACCTGACTTGCCCATCAGGATCGACAATCGCAGCGGAAATACCAAAGCGGGCGAGCGCGCGACCCAGTTTGCCTTCCACAGCGCGTACCAGTTCGCTTACCGGATCGGCTACAACCAGCGGAGTGAAGCGCCAGACGAGGAAATCATCGCCACGCCCGGCCCGCTCAGTTTCAGCCCGCCAGCGGCCGTTCGCTGCCTCGACAAGATCAACGCTGGCCTGCCCGTCACGCCATGCGGTGCGCGCTGCCTTGGCCAGTCGCTCCAGCGTTGCACCATCGGCTTCGAGCCTTGGCGGCGCCTGCGTGGTGCCGAACCAGCTTTCGTAAACCGCATTGGCGCAGGTCAGGCGGCCCGCGCGGTCGGTTATGCAAACGCCGGTATCGGGGCGCGAAATGGCAGCGACTGTGACCGACCAATCAGGTAACGCCCAGTCGGTCTTGACCTCCTGTGGGCGGCCACGTGCCAGAAACCACGCCAAGGCGCCCAGCGCCAAAGCCCCACCGCCGAATCCGAGCAGCACCGGCAGCGAATGCAAGGTCAGCCACAGCAGCAACAGTGAGGCAACAAAAGCAGCGGCTAGGGCCAGCAGGTCAAGCGGCGAGCGCCCAGTTGCTGCGGCTCCGCTCATGGCAGGGGCGGCCGGGCCGCGGCATCGGCCAACCGCGTGCGGCGGCGGCGCATGGAATAGCGGCTCCAGAAAAAGCTCGTCACAAGGTAACCGACTGAGGCTGTAATCGTCGCGATGATGAACAGGCCAAAGGCGGTTTCCAGTCCCGCGCCGGTGATCCGCTGCAACAGATGATCGGTCTGGGTATGCTGCATGGTTTCCGATATCGGAGCGACCCCGGTCAGAGCATCAAAGTGCAAGGCCAGCTTTCCAAGATGATAGGCGGCGGCCGCGATGAACACATAGATCGCCGGGAAGCCGACAAAGGTCGCCATCATGGCGGCGGGGATATTGGCCCGCACGAAGACCGCAAGGAAAAGCGCGACAACAAAGTGCGCCAGCGGAATCATGATCCCGACAAACAGGCCAAGTGCTACCCCGCGCGGAACCGACCGGCGGTTAAAACGCCAGAGATCGGAACGCAGAATGTGATGGGCGAAAGGCTTGATAAAACGATTTTTTTCAAGCTCTTCTCGCGTCGGCACGTGGCTTTTCAGCCAGGTTGCCAGCTTGGCAGTCATCGGAATCCTTCAGTCGGGCCGCCTTGCGTGCTTGCCTGGCGCCGTCCACGCTTTGCCCGAATCCAGCCCCCCCATGCAAGGCTTGTCACCTGATAACTCACCGCCGCGCTGATCAGTGCAACAACAATCAGTCCCAGCGCCAGAACCTTGCCCTCTGCGGTGAGCCACTGGATCAGCTGCCACATGTCAGTAACCTGCATCAGCCGGTCAACTGGGCCGCCGACGATCATCGCATCGATGTGCAGAATCCAGCGGCCGACCTGATAGGAAAAGGCCCATATAAACGGCGTGGTGAATGGGTTGGTGATGAATGTCGTGACCGCAGCAACGGGCACATTGGCGCGAACGGTCAGGCTGAGCATCGCCGCTAGGATGATCTGGGCGAAGGGCACGATGATCCCGACCAAAACGCCCAGAGCCACCCCGCGCGGCACTGAACGGCGGGTAAAGCGCCAGAGTTCGCTAGCCAGCACCCGGTGCGCCCATGGGCGGATGAAGCGATTGCCCTCCATCTGCTCGCGCGTTGGCATGTTGCGGTGAACCCAAGAAGAAAAGCGTGTGACCATAATTCCAATTCCTACCGGCCATCCGGCAAGCAATTCGATTAGCAGGCGGAGATTACTCTTGGGTGAAGCGGTGCCGTAATGCGGCCCCCTTTCGCGCCTAACCGTGATCCCGCATGATCCGGGCCTTGTCGCGCTGCCAGTCCCGATCCTTGACCGTCTGCCGTTTGTCTGCCGTGTTCTTGCCCTTGGCCAGCGCCAGCTCCACCTTCGCGCGGCCGCGGCTGTTGAAATAGATCGACAGCGGAACCAGCGTCATCCCCTTGCGCTCTACCGCGCCGTGGAACTTGGCGATCTCGCGCTCTTTCAGCAGCAGTTTGCGCAGCCGCTTTGGCTCGTGGTTATAGCGGTTGCCGTGGCTGAATTCGGGGACGTTGCTGTTGACCAGCCAGACCTCGCCATTCTTCACCTCGGCATAGGATTCTGCAATCGAGCCTTCGCCAAAGCGCAGGCTCTTCACCTCGGTGCCCGTCAACGCGATCCCGGCTTCGTAAACGTCGTCGATAAAGTAATCAAACCGCGCGCGCCGGTTTTCGGCGACGATCTTCTTCTTGTCGAACTGGGCAGGGGTTGGGCGTACCATATCTCCCGCATGTAGGGATGGATGGGCCCAAGGGGAAGGAGGAAAGGAATCGCCGCGCGACAGATTGACCTCACCCCTGCCAGTCCATAGATTGCGAATATCAATTCCATATATCGAATTTCTGGAGATCTCCGCTGGAACACACGGGCTATTTGGGCGGGCGTTATGTTGCCGGTGAAGGCGCGGTCTTTACGGTCGAGAATCCATCGGACCAGAGCGTGGTGGCTGAGCTTCGTGGAGTTTCGCTCGATCAGGTTCACGCCGCCATCGCCGCGGCCCGCGCTGCTTTTGACAAGGGTGATTGGAGCGGCATGACGCGTGAAGCGCGCGCCGCGATCATGCGTAAATATGCCGAAGCTCTCGCCACTCGCGCTGACCGGATCAAGGAACTGGCGGTGCTCGAGGCTGGCTGCCCAGTGTCGTCTTCGGTAATGTTCGCTCAGGTACAAACCCCGATCCGTCATGCCGCCGAGATCGTCGATCTCTATCTTTCGCTCCCCGAAATCGAAGACAACCCGCTGCCGATGCACGAGCGGCTGGGCATGGCCGGGATGCCGATGCAATCGGTGCGCCGCTACCAGCCATACGGCGTGGTCTCGGCCATCGCCGCCTATAATGTGCCGCTGTTCACCGCGCTGTGGAAGGTGATCCCAGCCCTTATCACCGGCAACACCGTGGTGCTGCGGCCCAACCCGCTCACCCCGATTTCCGCCATGGTCTTTGCCAAGGCGGCGGAGGAAGCGGGGCTGCCCGCTGGCGTGCTCAATGTCGTGGTCGAGGGCGGGCTTGAGGGCGGCCAACTCATGAGCAGCGATCCGCGCATCGATATGGTGTCCTTCACCGGCTCGGTCCCGGTGGGGATCAAGATCGCCCAGCAGGCCGCGCCGACGCTCAAGCCAGTGGTACTCGAGCTTGGCGGCAAGTCGGCGCAGATCTTTCTACCCGATTCGGTCGACAAGGCCCCCGGCCATGCCCGCGTGATCTGCGTCAGTCATGCCGGACAAGGCTGCGCGCTAGGCACGCGGCTGTTGGTGCCGGAAGAGAGCAAAGCAGAGGTGCTCGCCAAGGCCAGCGCACTGCTCGCGGCGATCAAGATCGGCCCGGCCAGCGATCCCGCCACCGAAACCGGCCCAGTAATCAACGCCGCCGCCGTTGCCCGCTGTGAGCGGCTGGTGGCAGAGGCGGTAGCAGCGGGCGGCACCGTGGTGTTTGGCGGCAAGCGGCCTGAACACTTGCCCCAGGGCTATTACTTCGAGCCCACCCTGCTCGACCTGCCCGACAATGGTAATCCCGCGGCACAGGAAGAGGTCTTCGGACCAGTAGTCGCGGTGATCGGCTACCGCGATCTCGACCACGCCATCGCCATGGCCAATGACAGCAAGTTTGGCCTCTCGGGCTGGGTTCACGGTCTGGACAAGCGGCTGGCCCACAAGGTCGGCATGGCGCTGCGCAGCGGCACGGTAAACGTCAATAACGGCGTGACCAGCGCCTGGGCATCGATGGGCGGGATCAAACTTAGCGGTCAGGGGCGCGAGCGCGGGCCGGAGGGGATCAGAGCATTTCAGCAGATGAGCGTGTTCAACTTCAGCTGATAAAACAACAGACCGGAACAAAACAACGGTTCATCGCGTTGTTCATGTCAGGTTGCGCTTGGGGCGCGTTAGTAAGGGCCAGAAGTCGCAACAGGAGTATTCCCATGAACCGTTCTATCCTTACCCGCGCCACTACGGCTATCGCGGCCGCCGCCATGCTGCTCAGCGTGTCGGGACCCGCCGAGGCCAAGCGCGCCTGCAAGCGCATCAACAAGACCGAAGGGGCCCTGCTGGGCGGTGCTGGTGGCGCGATTCTCGGCAAGGTGATCCTTGGCGGAACCGGCGGAACTTTGGTTGGCGCAGCAGCCGGCGGCGTGGCCGGACACGAGATCGCCCGCAAGAAGCACAACAAGTACTGCCGTAAGTAGGGCCGAAAAGGGGCAAAAGCAATTTTGCCCCTTTTCCGATTGCCTTTCGTAACTTAGCCTGATTCCCATTGCGGCGCATTTCCGCTGCCGGGGGGATCAGGATGGGGGTTTCAGCAAGACTGCGGCTTATGTTTGCCGCACTGCTGCTTACGTTCGCGCTGGCGCTCGAGCAGCCTAGCCTTGCCGAAGCACCGTCTTCTCCGGTCAGGGCTGCTGCAGCAACGCCGGAAAGACCACCTAAGATCCCGGCCTCTGCCTTTTCCGGGCGAGACAGCA
>CANGBE010000122.1 GCA_947451875.1 Sphingomonadaceae bacterium
CTACGCGTGGATCGTCATGGCCGATCTCGGCGGCCCGGGGGAAATGACCAAACATCGCAGCAGAAGCCTGCTGCGCGCGCGTCAGGCGGGGCATATAACGCAGATAAGGCGATATCCCAGCGGCCATATCCTGAGGCATGATCTGATAGGCAATGCCGACTGCATCCTCGGACCGCCCGACAATCGCCAGACCAAAAGCACGAATACGTTGGGCAGCCTTGTCGCCCCGCGAGATCAGGGGCGCGAGAGTAATGTCCATGCCATTGCGATCGCCCGAGATCGCCTGGCTGAGCGCCAGCCGCCGCGTAGTCTCATCGCTCGGCGCAATGCCCAGTGCCGCGCGGTAATATTTCTGTGCCGAGACATTATCGCCGACCAGATCATAGGCAAGGCCACGTTCAGCGTTGAGCCGGGGGTCCATGCCGCCCGTCGCCTCGGCCTCGGCAAACAATGGGATCGCATCATAAGGATTGCCGCTGTGCACCAGAGCGCCGGCAAGCCCTGCCCTTACACGGGGGCTGTTTGGCTGAATCTGGTCAGCGCGCGAAAAGAAGCCAACCGCTGCCCCAACATCACCCAGCGTCAGCGCGGCATTCCCGGCATCAATCAAGGCATTTATATCGCGAGGGTCTTTTCCGAGCCGGGCTAGCGCTGCGTTGAGCACCTGACTATCCTGCCCCGGGATGGCCTGAACCACTGGCTGTGAAACCGCCGGAAGCTGTTGAGCAAGCGCAGGTACCGGCGCGGCGGCAAGTAGGGCAGCAACAACCGACTGGCGCAGGATAATCCGCATCAGAACCTTCATGAATTTACCGCCCGTTAGTCCCGGGCGCGGCAGAGGTCCAATCCTCTGCCATCCGGCAAATGAACCCCGGCAGAACAATGCGCTCTGCCGGGTATCCCTTACTGGTTATTCTGGCGGCCGAGGAAACGCGGAATTGAAATCGAAGGGCCTGTATCCGCCTCTTCCTCTTCGGCTGCTTCTTCATCGTCACCTTTGCCACCTCGCGAAAGGTTGGCCATGCGTTCAAACAGAGTGCTGCCCGCTCCAGAGAGCCGCGGCGTGCGGTCAGCCGGTTCGTCCTCACCCATCGATGAGCCCGAAACCAGCGGACGGCGACGGGTCGCCAGCGGCGAAACCTGTCCATCCTCTTCGCTCAGGCGGGTGGCTTGGCTAAGCAGATCGTCCGAGTTGCCGACCGACACTTCATGCTCGGGCTCTTCGTGTGATGCCGATAGCTCAAGCGCATCTTCTTCAGCTTCTGGTGCTTCAAATTCAGCTTCGTGCTGCGTTTCTTCGGCGAATTCGCTGAGTTCAAGCTCATCGGACTCAACCGCAGATGACGCAACTTCAGCGACGGGCTCGGGCTCATAGGCGGCAGGAACTACCGGCGGCTCAAGCGTCACAACCGGCTCCGGTGCGGCATCATGCGGACGAACCGGACCGCGCGAACCGCCGAACGTCATCGGACGGGCCGCGGTTTCGGCCATTTCGGCGGTCTGCTCAATCCCAGTGGCAACTACCGAGACGCGGATCTTGCCCTGAAGATCGGGATTAAAGGCCGAGCCCCAGATGATGTTGGCATTGGGATCAACGAGCTCACGAATGTGGTTCGCGGCCTCGTCGACTTCCAGCAGCTTCATGTCGTCGCCGCCGATGATCGAGATGATCACGCCCTTGGCGCCCTGCATCGAAACGCCATCGAGCAGCGGGTTGGAGATTGCCCGCTCGGCTGCTTCCAGCGCGCGGTTCTCGCCCGAACCTTCGCCCGTGCCCATCATCGCCTTGCCCATCTCGCCCATAACCGAGCGCACGTCGGCAAAGTCGAGGTTGATAAGACCGGGCATGACCATCAGATCAGTGATCGAGCGAACACCCTGCTGAAGCACTTCGTCGGCGAGACTGAAGGCTTCCTTGAACGTAGTTTCCGCCTTGGCGACCAGAAACAGGTTTTGGTTGGGTATGACGATCAGCGTATCGACGTGCTTCTGCAGCTCTTCGATACCAGCCTCGGCAGCGCGCATACGGCGCGTACCTTCAAACAAGAATGGCTTTGTGACCACACCAACGGTGAGCACACCCTTGTCGCGCGCCGCCTTGGCAATGACCGGAGCTGCGCCGGTACCGGTGCCGCCGCCCATGCCCGCCGCGATGAAACACATGTGCACTCCATCGAGCGCACGCTCGATATCGTTCAGCGTTTCCTCAGCAGCCGCGCGGCCAACTTCTGGACGCGAGCCCGCGCCAAGCCCCTGCGTAATGTCAGGCCCAAGCTGGATGCGCTGTTCGGCAACTGAATTGTTGAGCGCCTGCGCGTCGGTATTGGCGATCACGAAGTCAACGCCTTCAATCTTGGCATGGATCATGTTGGCGATGGCATTGCCGCCAGCGCCGCCAACGCCGACCACGGTGATACGGGGACGAAGCTCCTCAACCGCCGGGGGTCCGATATTGATGCTCATTTCGCTCTCCAATCACACCCCGCGAAAGGGCAGTCTCATAATTGTAGCAATGCCACGCTTGGACTCGCGCAACCAAGGCGTTTTTGTGTGTTGTCCACAGTCAAGAATTTCCGAAGAAATTCCAACAATTCCTTAGAATCTTCGCCCTCAAAAATACTCTCTCAAAGCACGCCAAATGCGCACTGCCAGACCCATGCCCTTAAATCGGTGCGTCTCTTGATAGACAGGCCCCACCGAGCGTATATCAACCGGGTCTGCCGCAGCATACAAAATAAGGCCCGTCAGAGAGGAAAAACCTGGCGTAGCATGGGCATCAACCAGTCCGCGAAGCACTGGCGGCTTGCTGATCCGCACCGGTCGGCCAAGCGCTGCCTGCGCATAATCTGCCAGCCCGGTAAGCTCTGCGCCGCCGCCTGTAAGCACCACGAGCTGCCCCTTTGAGCCTGTAAATCCAAGGCCTTTGAGCGCCTTATTCACCTCTTCCATTAGCTTTCCGAGCTGCTGTGTGATCACAGAAACCAGCTCTGCCCTGGGTATTCGATTGGCCTCGTCAGCGTGGCGCGCCGGCGGGCCAGCATCTTCATCTCCCGGAGCATTAACCGCCACCATTTCGCGGTGATCTGCCGGGCTGGCGATCGCCGAACCATGGACGCATTTGAGCCGCTCGGCCTGAAACCGGCGGATGCCGAATGCCGAGGCAATGGCGTCTGTCACGTCTCCCGAGCCCATCGGGATCGTCGCGAGGCCGAGCAACATTCCTCCGGCGTGGACCGAAACATTTGTCACATCGGCACCAAATTCGACCAGCGCGACGCCCAGATCGCGCTCTTCGGGGCTGAGGCAGGCGTGCCCCGCCGCGATTGGCGAGCCGACAACTGCCTCGACATCAAGGTGAGCGTTCTGCACCGCTTCGGTAATATTGCGGATCGGCGCGCCATCGGCGAGCAGTACATGAATATCGACGGCAAGGCGCTCTGCGTGGAGCCCCCGGGGATTGGATACCCCGTGCGCGCCATCCAGAGTGTAATGTGCAGGCTGGGCATGAAGCACCATACGGCCATCGGGCTGGATAACATCGCGCCCCGCCACGAGCAGTTGATCGATGTCGTCCTGCTCGATCCGGCGGCCGCCGATATCGACCTCGACCTGAGCGATCTGGCTGGCGAGTCCTGCGCCCGAAGTGCTGATCCACACAGTGTTGACCGAAACCCCGGCCACTTTTTCTGCGCGCACCACGGCATCGTGCACCGCATCGGCAGCGCGCTTCATGTCGGTAACATAGCCGCGTTTCACGCCTTGGCTGAGGCGGTGAGCGGAGCCCAACACGACCAGCTCACCGGTTTCAGTAATCCCGGCGATCATCGCCGATATGCGAGCGCTCCCAACATTCACGGCACCGATGACCCGGGCGATGCGCGGGGCTGCCATCAGTTCTTCTCCGATTTCTTGGCGTTGGACTTGGCACTCGACTTTGCTGCTGGTGTAGCGTCGGAGTTACTGGCCTCGGCCAGCTTTTCAGCCTTCTTTTCGGCCTGCAGCTCTGCCTTCTTAGCGGCATCAGCCTTTGCCGCATCAACTGCGCGATCAGGCACGCGGAAGATGATACGGTCTGCCGTGCGCATATCAAAAGCGGTAGCCTTGCCACCAAGCAGGCGGTTCAAGCCATCCAGCCGCGCAAAGGACATCAGCGCCTTGGCCGATTGCTTGTCTCCTTCAGGTAGTGCGAGCACTTGCCCAGTATGGAAGGACAGGTTCCAGCGCCGGTTGCCCACCCATTCAGCCTCAACCACCTGTGGCCGCAGTGCCGGTGCGGCGTCGAGAAGTGTCGTCAGCGCCGCAACCTGCTTGCCAGCGCCGGGACCGGAAACCACCAGTTTACCCTTTGCCCGCTCGGCCGAGATCGGCTCTAGCTCGGTGCCCCGATTGTCGATCAGCACCAAATGGTCCGGCTTGCGCAGCACTGCATGAGGTGTGCGCTCGACGATATCGATCACCAGAGTTTTGGGCAGTTGTCTCGAAACGCGGGCGTCTTCCACCCACGATAGCTGGACAAGCTCGGCACGGATGCGATCAACGTCCAGTTCGTTCATCGGCCTGCCCACATCGCCTTGCACCCGCTCATAAACCTTGAGCTCGTTGAGATGCTTGACGCCGCGCACTTCCACCTTGCCGACAGCGAACCCGGCGTTGGCGGTCACATTGGAGAACTGCTGCGCTGCGAGTTCGGGAACGCCCGCCGCACGCGCCACAACAACCGCGATCACCGCAGCTCCGGCCAGAATGACAAAGAGGAATATCTTGTGCAGCTGGTCTTCGCTGAAGGGCAGCATAGCCATCACGGAATCGAACATCGATCCGGTCTTGGCGCGGGCATTGCGGACCTTACGCGCGGTCTTCGCTTGCGCAGCCACCTTGCGCACCGGAGCGCCCTTGCGACGGATGGTCTGGCTCATGCGCTTGCCCCTGTTGCTGCGCGGTCAGCAAGTGCTTCCGCGATGATCTCTTCGACCAGATCTTCGTAAGACATCCCGCAATGCTTGGCCTGTTCGGGCACAAGGCTGAGCGGAGTCATGCCAGGCTGGGTGTTGACCTCGAGCAGGAACAGCCCCTTCACGCCCTGGGTATCATC
>CANGBE010000123.1 GCA_947451875.1 Sphingomonadaceae bacterium
CTATCGCTTTTCAGCCACTGCGTATTGCTGGCGGTCAGCCCGGCAAGGATTGTGGGATCTGTGGCTTGCGCGCCGGAGAGGCTCCAGCGGCTGGCATCGCTGCCCTGCTGCTCGGTGCCCTGCGTGTCGATCCGCTGTTTGAAGCCGAACAGGCCGAGCACGAAATCAAACTTGTCACCCGAGTAGTTGTAGCGGAATTCCTGGCTGTACTGGTCCTGCTGCGAGGGGTTCTGCGATTTCGAGACGATCGAAAGGCCGGTGAAATCGCGATCGTTCTGCGGCTTCCAGTCCCAGAAGCGCCATGCCGAGATCGAGGTCAGCGTACCGCCACCAATGTCCCACTTCACGCGCAGCGAAGCGCCGCCGATCTTGTTGCCAGCCTGCAGCGGCGCGTCGATGTCGGTCAGGCGATCATAGACGTTGCGGCTGGGAACGGCATAGTTGCGGCCCGGCGTGGCAGTGTTGATCGCCGCGACCAGAGCATCATATTGACGGCTGAGCGCGCGCTGAGTCAGGCCGACACGGACGAACGAGGTGCCGAAGCCATAGGGATCCTGCTTGGAGTAATCGCCCGACAGGGTGATGCTCAGATCATCGTTCGGCTTGAATAGCAACTGGCCACGAATACCGAGGTTGTCCTGCTCGTTGATCCAGCGCTTCGAGGTTACGTTGTAGATCGTCCCCCGGCGGCTGGTCGAGGCGATGGCGATACGCGCGGCGACCGTATCGGACAGAGGACCGGAAATCGCGGCCTTGGCCTGCTTATAATCGAGGTTACCGAGCGTCAGCTCGGCGCGGCCTTCTAACTCAAAGGTCGGCTGGTTGGTTGTGATGTTGATCGCGCCGGCCGTAGTGTTCTTGCCATAAAGTGTGCCCTGCGGCCCGCGGAGCACTTCAACCTGCTCGACATCGAGGAAGTCGAAAGTCGCGGCAGCAACGCGCGAGTTGTAAACGTCATCTACATAAATACCGACGCCCTGTTCAAAGCCGTCGCTGGTCAGGCCGAACGGCGCGCCGATGCCGCGGATGTTGACCGAGGTGTTGCGCGGGTTCGAGGTGTAAACCTGCAGCGTCGGAGCAAGCTGCTGCAGCTTGACGACGTTGAAGTTGCCGGTGGCTTCGATCGAGTCACCCTTGACGACCGAGATTGCCAGCGGAACGGCTTGCGCTGTTTCCTTGCGGCGGCGGGCGGTAACGATGATCACGTCGCCGCGGCTGGTGTCTTCTTCGGCCTGAGGGGCAGACTGATCAACCGACGCAATGGTGGCAGTTGCCACCGCAGTTTCAGCAGCGAGCGCGCTGGTGCTCAGCGCAGTGGTGGAAGCAAGAGTAGCGGCGAGCACAAGCCCGCGACGAACGACGAGACGCATATCCAATCCTTTGATATCGGGAATGGCCGCATCCGGTGGTCCGGTCTGGGCTGTTTCAGGTCCGGGAATTTAGCCCGGCCCCATTGCAGTTTCAGGAAAAGCGGCGGCGCTCGGTCACATCAAGCTGGACGACCTTGCCATCATGCACGGTGAGTTCGATTGCCCCGAACCGCAGCCTTGCAATCGCATCCGCCACCGCCGCGAGCGCTTCCGCAGAGACGCTGTTGGCTTCCTGCTTCTTGCCTGCGGGGATCTTGCCGGGCGAATCCATGGCTGCTCTCCTGTTGTCAACATACTATCTCTACTGATTAGATAGACAATAGAAGAAACACTTTACCACGCCAAAGCGCGACTTGTTTGCGACGGCTTGTGGAGGCCTTGGCTCAGGCCTCTTCGAAGGGCGGTTCGACCTCGATCGGGTCTGCCAGTGTCATCCGGTCAAGCATCGCCGCCATTTCATCGCGCAGGGTAAGCATCAGCCCCCGCAAACGACATTCGGCCTCAGGCAGGCAGTTCTGGCAATGCTCATGCGCATTGCGCGCGGCGCAGGGCACCAGCGCGAGGCTTCCGCGGGTTAGCCGGATGATATCACCATAGCGGATGTCGACCGGATCGAGCCCGAGTTCATAACCACCTTCGCGCCCGCGATGCGAGATAACCAGCCCTTCGCGCACCATCTCCGAGAGGATTACGGTGAGGAATTTACGTGGGATATTCTGCGCCTCAGCTATGGCATCGAGCCGCACCGGCCCCTGCCGATACTTGTCGGAGAGGTGCTGAAGCGCGCGGATAGTGTAACGGGTTTTTTGCGAGAGCATAGGGTGAAGAAACCCCCTCCCCCGCTTAATGTCAACCTGTGGAGTAGAAACTCGTTAGGTCAGATCGCTTTGGCACCCGGCGCGTGCTTCTGCATCAGCTCATAAGCGCGGTTATACCACTCATTGCCGGGATAGTTCGCACCCAGAACAGAAGCGCTCTTCTGAGCTTCTTCAGGAAGACCAAGCACGAGGCTGGATTCGACAATGCGGAAAAGCGCTTCCGGCGTATGGCTGGTAGCCTGATACCTCTCCACCACGTTGCGGAAGCGCAACGACGCGGCAAGCCACTTGCCTGATCGCTGATACAGGCGGCCAATTTCCATTTCCTTGCCCGCAAGGTGATCATTGACGAGGTCCAGCTTGAGCTGGGCATCAACGGCATAGCGAGTAGCGGGATAGCGGCGGATAACCTCAGTCATGGCATCGAGCGTTTGCTGCGTCGCCTTCTGATCGCGCGTAACATCACCAATCTGCTCGTAATAGCACAGGGCAATCAGGTAATAGGCATAAGGCGCGTCTTTGTTGCCCGGATGGATCGACAGGAAGCGCTGCGCCGCCTGGATCGACTTGGAATAGTCACGATCAACATAATACGAGAACGCGCTCATCAACTGGGCGCGGCGGGCCCATGGTGAATAGGGGTGCTGGCGCTCAACTTCGTCAAACAGCGCAGCGGCAACCTTCGCATCGCCGCGATCCAGCTTTTCCTTGGCAGCGGCATAAAGCGTTTCGACATCGCGAGCGACGTAGGCAGTGTCGCGATTCTTACCGCCACGACCGCAGCCAGCAGTAAACAACAGCGCAGTGGTTGCGACGGACAACAGGGCGATTTTGAGCGGGGAACGGGTCAACATGGGCGGTGCTATAACCACGCATGGCATGAACGCCAAGTGAAAGCGAAGAGCGCCCGCACGATCATGATCACCAGATTGCAGTTTCCTGCTTGATCGCTGGCGAAGGCTCCTTAGCCTGCGCTGGAAACCGGAAAAACCGGGTCTGGAGGGTATGTGACTGCAATGCGTGACGGACCAATCTGGGCCAACCGGGGCGTGCTTGCCGCTGCCATGGTGGGATCATCGGTCGAATTTTACGATTTTTTCGTTTACGCAACGGCAGCTGCTATCGTTTTCGGACCGCTGTTCTTTTCCAGCCTCCCGCCATCTGAGCAGACATCGCTCTCTCTGCTGACCTTTGGCGCGGCCTTTGTCGCGCGACCATTGGGCGCAATCGCATTTGGCCATTTCGGCGACCGTATCGGCCGCAAGGCGACGCTTGTGGCGGCACTGTTTACAATGGGCATTTCCACGCTGCTGATCGCGTTCCTGCCTACTTACAGCCAAATCGGCTGGTGGGCTCCACTTCTCCTTACTTTGCTGCGCTTTGGCCAAGGGCTTGGCCTCGGCGGCGAATGGGGTGGTGCAGCGTTGTTGGCGGTTGAGAACGCCCCAAAAGGCTGGACCTCGCGATTTGGCGCTGCGCCCCAGCTAGGCGCGCCAATCGGCATGATTATGGCGAATGGGGTGTTTCTGATCATGGGAATGGTTCTGCCACAACAGGAATTCCTAGAATGGGGATGGCGCGTGCCGTTTCTGCTCAGCGCCATGCTAGTCATGCTCGGCCTTTGGGTGCGCCTGCGGATCAGTGAGACGCCCGCTTTCAAAGCTGCGATGGCTCGGCAGGCTCCGGTCACGGTTCCGCTGGCATCGCTGCTTTCGGATCATTTCGGGAAGGTCGTCGCCGGAGCCTGCGGAGCGATTGCCTCGTTCGCCGGTTTCTACCTAACCACCGCCTTTGCACTCGCATTTGCTACCACGCAGATGGGCTTTCCCAAGCAGACGTTCCTCGCCGTGCAAATGGCGGCAAACCTGTTCTACGCCGCCGGTATCGTTCTTGGCGCACGGCAGGCTGATGCGATGGGCGCAGGCAAAACTATCGGCATGGGTGCTCTCAGCCTTGCAGTTGTGGGACTGTTCTTCGGTCCGGGCCTTGCTTTTGGCAGTCTGGCACTGGCCGGATTGACGCTCTGCGCAGCGATGGTGGTGCTTGGCTTCCAGAATGCCGCGCTTGGCCCTTGGCTCGCCAGCCTGTTTCCGGTGCCCGTGCGTTACAGCGGCATATCGCTGGCATTCAATGTCGGCGGGCTGATAGGCGGAGCTCTCACACCGCAGCTCGCCCAGCATTTGAGTACGCACGGCCATGCCAACCTAACCGGGATGCTGATGAGCCTTGGCGGACTGATCACTTGGGCAGCCGTGCGCCATGCAAGTGAAATTGACGAATGAAAGAGGATGAAGCGATGAACCGTGACGCCGAATTCGAAGAGCTGAAGCGCACCGTAACCGAGCTGAAGGACCGGCAGGCGATCCTCGATGTGATCCACCACGAATCGCGCGGACGGGACCGGCAGGATGTCGATCTTATAGCCTCATGCTGGTGGCCCGAGGGCATCGACGAACACGGCCCGATCATCATGACCGCGCCAGACTATCCGGCCCGAGCCAACGCCGGCCATGCCCGGTTCTTTTCGGCGACCATGCACAACCTGACCACCCACACTTGCGAGATCGAAGGCAACACCGCCCACAGCGAGACCTACGTCATTGGCACGATGCTCTCGCCCGACAAGCAATCGATGAAGATCGCCCCGGGGCGGTACTTTGACCGTCTGGAAAAGCGCGGCAATGAATGGCGCTTACTCTATCGCCGCTGCACGGTGGAAATGTCGATGGATGGCTCGTCCGAATGGGTAAACGGGCCGATGTGCAAGGGCTTCCTGCGGTCGGTTTGGAGCAAGGAAGACAAGAGTTATCAGCGCCCTATCGAGGTGGGGACTGACGGCGAGCGTTGGTAGC
>CANGBE010000124.1 GCA_947451875.1 Sphingomonadaceae bacterium
CCTGGGCTTTAGCCTCGGTCATTCCGACAGAAGCGATCTGCGGGTGGCAATAGGTGCAGCCGGGGATATTACCTCTATCCATGGCGTGCGGGTGGACGTCCTTGTTGCCCAGTTCCTGCGCAATCGCCTCGGCGGCGGTAACGCCTTCATGGCTCGCCTTGTGCGCCAGCCAAGGCCCAGGGGTGACGTCGCCAATCGCCCAGACGCCTTTCACATTAGTACGGCCATAGGGATCGATGGCGATGATGCCGCGCTCGGCCGTGATGCCCAGCGTTTCCAGACCGATGCTCTTGGTGTTTGGTGCAATGCCAACTGCGACGATAACATGGCTGAAATTGCCCTCGGTTACTGCGCCGTCTTTACCCTTGATCTTGGCCTTCACGCCGCTGGCACTTGTGGTGATCCTTTCCACCCCTGCCCCAGTCAATATCTTCATCCCCTGCTTGGTCAGCGCCTTTTCGAGGAAGCTGGAAACGTCAGCGTCTTCCACCGGAACCACGCGGTCTAGCATTTCCACTACGGTCACTTCAGCGCCGAGATCATTGTAGAAGCTCGCAAATTCAATACCAATCGCGCCCGAACCGATGACCAGCAGCTTGCTCGGCATTTCCTTCGGCGTCATCGCATGGCGATAGGTCCAGATACGCTCACCGTCGGCCTTGGCAAAAGGCAGATCGCGCGCGCGCGCGCCTGTAGCGACGATGATGTGCTTGGCGTCGAGCGTTTCGGTGCCCTTGTCCGATGTGACCTCCAGCTTTCCGGGGGCCAGCAACTTACCGCTGCCCATATGCACAGTGATCTTGTTCTTCTTCATCAGGTGCGTGACGCCCTGATTGAGCTGCTTTGCAACCCCGCGTGAGCGGGCAACCACGGCGGCGAGATCGGCGGTGATATTGTCCGCCGCCAGTCCATAGTCCTTGGCATGCTTCATCTGGTGGAACACCTCGGCCGAGCGCAACAGCGCCTTGGTGGGGATGCAGCCCCAGTTGAGGCAGATTCCGCCAAGGTTCTCGCGCTCGACAATGGCAACCTTGAGCCCAAGCTGCGCCGCGCGGATTGCCGCAACATAGCCGCCAGGGCCGGAACCAAGAACGATGAGGTCATATGCATCTGCCACGAATACTACTCCTGCACGACAGGTCTGGGCCTGCCGTTGTCGTCAATTGCCACAAAGGTGAAGGTTGCAGCGGTCACCTTGATTGCGTCATCCTCAAACCGGTGCCGCCGCCAAGCTTCAGTGTTGATTGTAATCGAGGTCCGGCCAACCTTGACGACATCACAATATACCGAAACTTCATCGCCAACATTCACCGGCAATAGAAACTGCATCCCGTCCATCGCCACCGTGGCCACTCGACCGCGCGCCAGTCGGGCTGCAACTAGGCCTGCCCCCATGTCCATCTGGCTCATCAACCAGCCGCCAAAGATATCCCCGTTGGCGTTGGTATCAGCCGGCATGGCGGTGACACGGATGGCAGCATGTTGAACCGGGACAGGCATCAAGCCACCAGCGACAGCGGCTTTTCAACGAACGCCTTGAACGCGGCCATAAGTCGCGCTCCATCTGCGCCATCCACCGCGCGGTGATCGAAGCTACCGGTGACGGTCATCACATTGGCAACGCCGAGGGTGCCATCGGGCATAACCCAGGGCCGCTTCTCTCCAGCGCCAACAGCGAGGATGGTTGACTGCGGCGGGTTGATCACGGCGGTGAAGTGCTTGATGCCCATCATGCCCATGTTTGAGATGCTCGCGGTGCCGCCTTGATACTCGCCGGGCTGCAGCTTGCCGGTCTTGGCCCGCGCGCCCAGATCCTTCATCGCGGTAGCAATCGAGGCGAGACTGCGCCCATTGGCATCCTGCACGATTGGCGTAATCAGGCCGCCGGGAATCGAGACTGCGACCGAAACGTCAGCGCGTGAATAGCGGATCAGCTCGTTACCAGCGAAAGTCACATTGCATTCGGGCACTGCTATCAGCGCCTTGCCCAGTGCCTTTACCAGCATATCGTTGACCGACAGCTTGACGCCCTCGGCTTCCAGAACCTCGTTCAGTTCGCCGCGCAGCTTGAGCAGCTTGTCCAACTGCACATCGACGGTGAGGTAGATGTGCGGCGCCTGCTGCATCGATTCGGTCAGGCGGCGGGCAATGGTCTTGCGCATACCCGACAGGCTCTCGACCGAATGCGGGATACGATCATCGAGCAGTGCGCGGGTTTCTGGAGCCATGGCGACCGGAGCGGAGCTCGCGGCAGATGGTGCCGCGGCGACAGGCTGTGCTGCGCCGGGCTGATAGTTCTCGACGTCGGCGCGGACGATGCGGCCATTGGGGCCGGTGCCCTTTACGGTAGCAAGGTCGATGCCCTTCTCTGCCGCAAGCCGCTTGGCCAAGGGGCTTGCGACCAAGCGGGCATCAGAGGATGCAACTGACACAGTTGCCGGAGCCGCCGCAGCAGGTGCAGCGCCAGCGCTCAACATCATCGCAGGATTGCCGCGCGCGCCTTCAACGTCAGCCTGAACGATCCGGCCACCGGGGCCGGTACCATTGACCTTGTTCAGATCAATGCCCCATTCGGCAGCCTGTTTCTTGGCTTTGGGGCTGACCAGCGGGCCTTCTGCCTGCGCCGGTGCAGCCACAGCAACAGAAGCCGGTTCAGCTGACTTCGGAGCGGGAGCAGGAGCCGCAGGCGTGGCCACTTCGCCATCGCCAGAGAGCTGCGCGATCACAGTGCCGACCTTCACGCCTTCGCTGCCTTCAGCCACGTCGATGGAAACAATCGTACCCTCGTCCACGGCCTCGAATTCCATCGTCGCCTTGTCTGTTTCGATCTCGGCCATAATATCGCCCGAGTTGACGGTATCGCCTACCTTCACCAGCCATCGGGCCAGTTTACCCTCTTCCATAGTTGGCGAAAGGGCGGGCATCTTGATGGCAATCGGCATGGCGTGGGCACAGCTCCGCTTGGCTTGCGTTGTTTATCTTGCTCTTGGCCAAATTGCGCGAAAGGAGCAAGCCGCCTTGCAGCGAATTCGATTGTGATAGATACTATGTTATCGCTGTTGGGGGATGGCCGTGCGGATTTATCTGGTTATCGTCGACGAGACGGAGGAAGCGCAAGTCGCTCTGCGCTTTGCTTCGCGCCGAGCAGCGAAGACCTGTGGGCAGGTTCACCTCCTCGCCATCGTGCCCCGCCAGGAGTTCGTCGCCTTTGGCGGCGTGCAGGCGACAATCGAACAGGAGGCCCGTGACAAAGCCGAAGTCATGGCCACCAGCGCCGCCGGTAACCTCGCTACTGAGAGTGGCATTATGCCTACCATTGCCGTCCGGCAGGGTGACGGGATCAAGGTTGTCAGCGACTACCTGATGCAACACCCGGAGGTTTCCGCACTGGTGCTGGGATCATCGGCCACGGGCAACCCTGGGCCACTGGTAACCCACTTCACCAGCGCGGGAATCGGCGCGCTTTCCTGTCCGCTCTATCTGGTACCAGGCGGCCTTGATGAAGCAGCGATAGACCGGCTGAGCTAGCCCTGCGCTTATCGTTTTCGGCCCTGATGCCTGATGTTTCTCGGCCTGCCGGGTTTTCCAGCCAAATGCTTACCCTTGTGCCGCAGTGGCAGAGGTTGACCACGCCGCTCGATAGGAGCGCTGCCGCCTTCGACCAGTTCAAACTTCAGCGCGCCGGTTAGCGGATTGGCCTCGCCCAGACGCAGGTCTAGGATCTGGCCGAGGACATAGCGGGTGCCGCTGCCCTCTGCCGTTAGCGCCTGGGCCTTTTCGTCATAATGGAAATACTCGCGCCCCAGCGTGGAAACGGGCACTAACCCGTCGCCGCCAAGTCCGACAATCGTTGCGAAAAAACCGAAGCTGCGCACGCCGGTGATCCGAGTCTTGAACACCTCGCCCACCCGGCCTGAGAGCCAAGCGGCAACGTAGCGGTCAATCGTATCGCGCTCGGCCTCCATCGCCCGGCGCTCGGCCTGACTGATAGCCTCACTGACCTTGGAAAGATCATCGCGATCACGTTCTGACAGACCTGAGGTTGGCGGAATATCGCCCTTCGGCGCTGGCTGCTCGAGCCCGTAGGCATCGACCAGCGCGCGGTGGACCAGCAGATCTGCATAGCGGCGGATCGGCGAGGTAAAATGTGCGTAACTGCCCAGCGCCAATCCGAAATGTCCGGCGTTCTTTGGTCCGTAATAGGCCTGGGTCTGGCTGCGCAGAACCGCCTCCATGATCAGCGCCTTTTCGGTCTCGTCGGCTACGTCCTTCAGCATACGGTTGAACAGGCCGGGTGTAATAACTTGCCCCAGCGCCAGCTTCATGTCGAAAGTGGCGAGGTAATCCTTCAACGCGATCAACTTTTCGCGGCCGGGTGTCTCGTGGATACGATAGACCACCGGCGCGACCTTGGCCTCCAGCGCCTTGGCTGCCGCGACATTGGCCGAGATCATGAAATCCTCAACCACGCGGTGGGCATCGAGCCGCTCGCGGATAGCGATTTCGCTGATCCGGCCCTGCTCATCGAGCCGCACTTGCCGCTCGGGCAGTTCCAACGCCAGCGGATCGCGCAGGTTGCGGGCCTTTTCGAGCAGACGCCATGCCGCCCAAAGGTTCTGCAGATGCGGCTCCGCCCTGGCATCGCCAATTCGCGCCTGCGCCTCTTCATAAGCGATAACTTCGGCGATCCGCACCAATGCACGGGTGAAGCGCCATTCGGTAACCCGGCCTTCGCTGTCGATGGTCAAGTGGCAGGCCATGGCAGCGCGGTCTTCGCCCGATTTCAGCGAGCATACATCGGCGGAGAGCACCTCGGGCAGCATCGGCACAACACGATCAGGGAAATAGACCGAGTTCGCCCGCTTGCGCGCTTCGCGATCAATCGCCGATCCGGGGCGGACATAGTACGAAACATCGGCAATCGCGACGAGCGCGCGGAAGCCGCCCTCGCCGTCCGGCTCGGCCCAGATGGCATCATCATGATCGCGCGCGTCGCTC
>CANGBE010000125.1 GCA_947451875.1 Sphingomonadaceae bacterium
CCGCCTGATCCGGCATCAGCAATAGACGCAATGCGGGGCTGTTAATCAGCTGGACGCGCCCTTCCCCGTCGGTTGATATCACGCCGGCGGAAACTGATTCGAGCACGGCTTCGATGAAGGCGCGACGTTCATGTAACTGTTGGTTGGCGCTGACTAGTGCTTGCGTCTGGCGCTCGAGCTGAGCGGTCATGCGGTTGAAGGCGCGATTGAGCAGGCCAACTTCGTCCGCCCCCGTGCGCCCTTCTACCCGCATGGAAAAGTTACCGCTGCCGACCTGCCGCGCTGCACTGACGAGTTGATAGAGCGGCTTTACCTGCCGATCCGCAAAGCGCAGCGCGAACCAGATTGTGATGCCGACGATGATCAGCGAGATGGAGAACAGAGCGACATTGAATCGCAGTTGCAGGATGCGCGCGCGCTGGGTGAGCACCTGATAGGCTTGAACGATGTTCTCGGCGCTCTGCCCTTGGCTGAAGGCGAGCAGGTCGGAACTGCGCGCCGTGTAGAGGTAGATGCCAGCCTGCCGATCAATCGGCGTTACGGCCTGAATGCGATTAGCGTTGCGGCTGATGATTAATGGTTCGCCGCGTTCCAGCCGCAAAAGTTCATCGGGTAGGATGCGTTCGCGGTTAGTATTGCCCGCTGGATCGACCACTGCGGCAGTGCTCAATTTGCCGTCTGCTCCCTTTTGCAGAATTGCGCTTTCATCGAGCCTGCGACTTTGCATCTGATAGAAATAGCCTTCGCGAAAGGCCGGGCTGAGAATGGGGGCTTGGGCAATCATGTCGCGAAGGTCGCTGGCCATTGTTATTGATTCGTTGCCGACCTCACGCACGTTTTGTTCGTAATAACCGCGCGCGAGCTTGTTGGCGTTTTCCAGCAGACCGCGCGAATTGTCCGAAAACCAGAACTCGACGCCTGACTGGAACAGGTACGAGGCAAAGATAACCACTAGCAGCGTGGGGATTGCCGACATCACCGAGAACACGAACACCAATTGCACGTGCAATCGTCCGGTGCCGCCAAGTGTTTCAGCTGCACGGCGAAGGGCGAGCCACCGGCCTAGTAGCACCAGCAAGGCCATCGCTGGCACTAGCGTGCCGACCAGCAAACTGGCGGTAACATTAGACGAATAAAGTTGTCCATTGGAAGTCGGCTGGGTCAGCGTTAGCCATGTCACAAGCGACATTGTCAAGAATGCAATGCCCGCAACGACACCCATCATCGCGAAGAAATTTGCCCGCCGCGCAGAGAGCTGCAAGCGCCGCCATAGGCGCTGCCATCCTCCGCGTTTACTTGGCTGAACTGAAATCATAGTTGCAATACTACAACGCGACTGTTGCAGAAATGCAAGGACAAAGCGACGTGCGCTATCTGATGACGAAAAGCTCTGGGTTAAGTCCCAGGTCGTTCAGCCGCTTGCGAAGGGTGTTTCGGTTGATCCCCAGGATCTGTGCCGCCCGCAACTGGTTGCCTCCAGTATCGCGGAGCACTTGCGTAAACAGGGGGATTTCGAAGGCTGCGAGAGCGGAACCATAGACTGATCCAACAGCGGGTGCAGCTTCCGCAAGCCAGCCGATCACTGCGCCGTCTAAACTAAGCTGCGCGGTGGCAGCTTCACTGCTCTCGCGATTGTTCTGGACTAGCAGAGTGGCAAGACTCGCTGCGTCGATAGTGTCTTCGCGGGCGAGTAAGGCCGCGCGGTAGATGAAGTTCTTGAGCTCACGGACATTGCCGCGCCAAGGCTGGCGGGACAGCAAGTCCGCCGCATCGCCACTCAGATGGTGCCGTGGAAGGCCTTCGGTTGTCGCGAGCTGCAGGAAATGGCGGGCGAGCGCGGCAATGTCATCCGCCCGATCACGCAGCGGCGGCATGGCAATTGGCACGACGTTAAGCCGATAGAACAGGTCTTCGCGAAACTGTCCGGCGGCGATCATTGGCTCGAGATCGCGGTTGGTTGCCGCTATAATGCGAACATCAACCTTTATTTCATCACGCCCGCCAACCCTTCGGATCGATCCCGATTGCAGGGCGCGCAGCAGGCGCGTTTGCGCTTCCATCGGCATGTCGCCGATTTCATCGAGGAACAGCGTGCCGCCATTTGCCTGCTCAAACTTGCCGATGTTTCGGGCCACAGCGCCTGTGAATGCGCCGCGCTCATGGCCGAACAGTTCACTCTCGATCAGATCAGCCGGAATCGCGGCCGTATTTACTGCTACGAATGGCCCGTCGCGGCGGTGGCCCAACTGATGGATTGCTTCAGCGACCAGCTCCTTGCCGGTGCCCGATTCACCTAGCACAAGCACGGTCAGATCATTGCGCAGAACTCGCGTGATCATGCGGTAGACAGCCTGCATCGGCGCTGAACGGCCGACCAGCGGCAAACCTTGCGGTGGGGCTTCATCTGCTTGGTTTTCGGTTGCAGCAGCAGAACCAGCAGCCTGCCGCACTGCGTTTGCCAGTTCATCGATATCGAATGGCTTGGGGAAATACTCGTATGCCCCAGTGTCGCTGGCGCGCACTGCTGTATCGAGCGTGTTCTGCGCCGAAAGGACGATGATCGGCATGGTCGGGAAGCGCTCGCGGATCCCGGGAAGTCCGACAATGCCATCGCCATCTGGCAACATGACGTCGGTCACCAGCACGGAATAGGTGCCGTTTGTCAAAGCCGTATCGCGTTGGGCAAGACAATCACAGCGTGTGACTTTGAATCCTTCTGCCGCGAGAGCCGCATCAACTACTATCGCGATCGACTCGTCGTCCTCGACCAGCAGGATTGTCATGCCGCATCGCTCCCGAATTTGCTGTTGGCGAGTGGCAGATGCATGCGAAAATGTGTCCATCCCCCTGCATCGTCGCGTTCGTGGGTAATCCGGCCGTTCATGTCGCGCACCAGCTTGCGCACCAAGGCAAGACCCAGACCCTGCCCGCTCTTCTTGGTGGTGACGAATGGCTCGAAGATATGGTCGCGCATCGCGGGGTCAACTCCGGGGCCGTTGTCGCTGACCCTGAGCTCAATCGGCAAGCGAACCGATTTGGCTCCGGGCTTGGCGGCGTGCAGCTGAACGCCGCTGGAAAAGCGGGTACGGATAACTACGCGCGGTTTGGGTGAGCCAGAACTCGCTTCGGCCGCGTTGGACAGCAGGTTGATTAGCACCTGCACCAGTCCGTCCGGGCTGCCCAGAACAGGTGGCAGCGAAGGATCGAACTCCTCTTCGATCCGTGGCCCTTTGCCGCTAACTTCGATAATAGCGCGGGCACGCCGAACGGCCTCGTGCAGGTTGCAAGGGCTCACAGGATCGACAGTCCGCTGCGAAAGCGCCTGCATTTCATCGATCAGCCTGGCAATGCGATCAACCTCGTCGGCGATCAGCGTCGTCAGCGCCTTGTCCTGCTCGCCCAACTTGCGGCCAAGTAGTTGCGCAGCCCCGCGGATGCCAGACAGTGGGTTCTTGATTTCGTGCGCGAGTATTTCAGGAGCGCGCAATACACTGTCTTCCGCTGATCCTGGATCTTCACCTAAGCCTTCAGCGCCACTGGCGTCCTGCAGGGTTACCACCTGCCAATCGGCCTCATCAACGATCGGAGCAAAGGTCATGTCGAGCCGTTTGGGGCCGATACCCGGAATGACTGCCATGACGTCGCGGGCGGAAATCGGGGCATCGCTCTCGGTCATCCGCGCCAGCAAGCGTGGTTCGTCCAGAGCGACGACTTCGGAGAGAAGCCTGCCATGCAATCGGCGCAGGCTCTGACCGAAGAACTGTTCCGCCGCTGGATTGGCCTCGGCAATGCGCTGCCCCGGCCCGAGCAGAATTACCGCAAGGCCCAAGCTGGCAAGCTGACGCTGGGGGGTAGGGATCTCGGCCATCAGCCCCTGCCCTTAGGCGGCCTGACGTTTAAGAAATGGTGTGTAGAATTCGCTGATAAGCCGAATAACTTCATTGCTTTGATCGACAAAGTTTACCTTATTACGGAACTCGGCAGAGCCCGGCAAACCTTTAGTGTACCAGCCCAGATGCTTACGCGCCATTTTGACGCCGGTGTCGTGGCCATAGAGATCGAGCATTGCGTGATAGTGCTCGATCATCAGGCTGAACTGCGTGTCGATATCGGGATCGGGCATTTCGGTGCCGTTGCGCCACCACTGCATCACCTGCGCGAGCAGCCACGGCTTGCCATAGGCACCTCGTCCGATCATCACGCCGTCTGCGCCCGATTGCGCCAATGCAGTCGCAACATCAGTAATTCCGCAGATATCGCCGTTGACGATAACCGGCAGGTTGGTGGCATCCTTGACGCGGCGGACGAAAGCCCAATCTGCCACGCCCTTGTACATCTGATTGCGGGTGCGGCCATGGACGGTGATAAGCTTGGCGCCAAGGTCTTCGGCTATCCGCGCGAGTTCAGGCGCGTTGAGGCTGTCGTGACACCAGCCCATGCGCATTTTGACGGTTACCGGCACGTCCACTGCTTTCACGGTCGCTTCGATCAATCGTGCAGCGAGCGGCAGATCGCGCATCAGCGCGGACCCGGCGTCACCATTGACAACCTTTTTCACCGGGCAGCCCATGTTAATGTCGATAATCGCCGCACCGCGATCTGCGTTGAGCTTGGCAGCCTCGGCCATAGTTTCCGGCTCGCATCCGGCAAGCTGCACCGAAACCGGCTCCTCGATGGCATTCCAACTCGCCTTTTGCAGCGACTGACGCGTCTCACGGATCATCGCCGGGCTGGCGATCATCTCGGTGACGTTCAGGCCTGATCCGAACTGGCGCACCAGTTTGCGGAACGGCATGTCGGTGACGCCCGTCATCGGTGCCAGAATAACCGGGCAATCGATGGCGACAGGACCGACAGCAATGGGCTTAAGAGGGGGAGGTGCAGGAAGCATGGTCTTGTGCGTGCCTAAAATTTGGGCAGCGCTTAGTGGATTGCCGGACAAGCTGCAAGGGATTAGGCGCGTGGGGTTATGAGCGCCCTGCCC